>DASROG010000513.1:0-10052 GCA_035646995.1 Myxococcaceae bacterium | reverse complement strand
GGTAGGCGAAGAGCCCCGAGGAGGTGCTCGCCGCGATGGAGTAGTCCTCCCCCGGCTCCACCTCCCAGAGCGGCACGCGTCGAGCGTCCGGCTTGCCGTGCTCGGCGGCGGGAACGAACTCGAAGAAGACACCCCGGTCGGGAAGGACCAGCATCCCCGGCCCGCCGACCCGATCGGTCACCGCGAAGATGCCGCCCTCGGTGGCGTTGTAGTTGTCCATGACCACCATCGATCGGCCCACCCGCTTCTCGATGACAGGCCGGTAAGGCTCGGCGTTGATTCCTCCGCCGAACAGCACCTCGAGGTTGGGCCACAGCTCGGAGACGGTGCTCACGCGGCGGCCACGGGTGGCGGCGGCGCGGAGCAGCTTGTCGAAGAAGACCGAGAACCAGCAGGTGGTCCCGGACATCGCCCGGACGTCGTGGTCCAGGTAGGCCGCAGCCATCTTTTCCAACTTTTCGTCGTAGTCGGAAATATCACGTAAGTCTGGCTTCGGCAGAACCCCCTCCCGGACGGCCCAGGGGACGTTCCGTTGCATCAGCCCGGGGTTGCTGGTGTTGCTCACCGGACCGTCGGGCTTGAGGGTCGAGGGCGGGAACAGCCCCAGGGTGTAGCCGCCCAGGAAGCGAGCATGCCCGGCGTGCGCCACGTACCGGGCCACGACGTCGAAGGCCGCCTTCTGTTGCCACCTGATCTGCCGCTCGGAGATGGGCAGGAACTTGTGCTGGGCGAGCGTCTGGGAGCTACCGGACGACTGCCCGTAGTAGCGGATGAGCCCCGGCCAGAGCACGTCTCGGGCGCCCTTGCGCATCCGCGCCAGGAAGGGCTCGAAGTCGGCGTAGGTGCGGAGCGGGACTCGCTCGACGAAGTCCTGGTGAGTCGACACCCCGGACAGCTGGTGCGTGCGGCCGAACTCCGTCCGCGCCGCTTCGCGGCAGTTCTCCCGAAGTGGTTCGAGCTGGGCTTCCCGGAGGCGCTTCCGGTCGGCGGCAAGGCGGTCCCAGGCCATGACCCGTGCCGTCGCTGCCATCCAGGCCAGCGGGCCGATGAGCCTTCCGCCGCGACGAACTTTCATGAATCGTGTGGGGGGCCTGCGTAACATCCGAAGACTGCTCTGGCAACGGGCAAGCGGGCCGGCCCCGGTACCCCCTGAGTACCACGAGGGGCGTGTTAAATCCTCGTTTTCGATGGCGCCGTCCGAACCACCGCTGACCGAGGCGGCAGCCCCGGCAGCTCCGGAGCCGCTCGCCGCCAAGGTGGCACGCGCTCGCGATGCGCAGGAGTCCTGGGCGCACAGCCCGTTCGAGGAGCGTGTCGGCTGTCTGCTCAGGGCCGCGAAGGACATGCTCGTCCGCCGCGGCGAGGCGATGGCGCTGGTCGAGGAGGAGATCGGCAAGGTGCACGCCGAGGCGCTCTTCAACGAGGCGCTCGGACCGCTCGACGCGCTGAAGGGCTGGGCGGCGGTGCTCGGACCCGCGCTCGCCCGGCGCCGGGTCCACCTCAACCCGCTGGGCTTCCCCGGGAAGCGCGCCTTCGTGGATGCCGTGCCCCGCGGGGTGGTGGCGATCATCGCCCCGTGGAACTTCCCGGTGGCCGGCCTGTACCGCTCGGTGTTCCCGGCGCTCCTCTCGGGCAACGCCATCGTGCTCAAGCCGAGCGAGTACTCACCGCGCTCCAGCGGCTGGCTCGCCGCACGTCTCGCCGCGCACCTCCCCGCGGGTGTGGTGCAGATCGCGCAGGGGGACGGCGCGGTCGGTGCAGCACTGCTCGAGGCCCGGCCGGACGCCTGCGTCTTCACCGGCTCGACCACCACCGGCCGGCGGGTGGCCATCCGGTGCGCCGAGCTCGGAATCCCCTGCAGCACCGAGATGGGCGGGAAGGATCCGGCCATCGTCCTGGCCGACTGCGACCTCGAGCGCACCGTGGCCGGCATCACCCACTGGGCGCTGTGCAACGCCGGGCAGGCCTGCGGGGCGATCGAGATCGTCTACGCCGAGCGGGCCATCGCCGACCGCCTGGTTTCGCAACTGCAGGACGTCTTCACCCGGCTGCGCGTCGGGCCGAGCCACGGCCCAACCGCCGACGTCGCTCCCCTGGCCAACGCGCGGCAGCTCGAGGTGGTGAAGCAGCACGTCGAGGACGCCCGCGCTCACGGCGCGACGGTGGTGTGCGGCGGGGCACCGCTGGGCGAGGGCCTCTGGTTCGCTCCCACCGTGCTCGACCACTGCACCGAGTCCATGGCCGTGGTGCGCGAGGAGACCTTCGGCCCGGTGCTGGCGGTGGTGCGGGTGGATGGGCCGGCCGAGGCGATCCGCGGGGCCAACCGACTCCGGTACGGGCTGGGGGCGTCGATCTGGACGAGCGACCTCCACCGGGGAGAACGCCTCGCCGAGCGGCTGGACTACGGCGTGGTGAGCGTCAACAACCACTCCTTCACCGGCGCGGTGCCAAGCCTGCCGTGGTCCGGGACCAGGGCCACCGGCTTCGGCGTCGCCAACAGCGCCCTCGCCCTCTCCACCTTCGTCCGGCCGCGCACGCTGGTGGTCGACCGGCGGAAGGATCCGGAGCTGTACTGGATGCCGTATGACGAGACGCTGGCGGAGCTCGGCGACGTCCTGGCCGACCTCCAGACCGGCCGTGTCGGCCGCGCCTGGAAGCTGCCGGCCCTCATGCGGCGGCGGATGCGCGCGCTTCGCGCCTTCTTTTGGAAGCGGCGCTCACCCGAGCAAGAGTGAGATCTGATCCGCCGCGCGCGTGGCGACCGCCATGATGGTGAGCTGCGGATTCACTCCCAGGGGACCGCGCACCGTGCTGCCGTCCACGATGAAGAGCCCCGGGACGTCGTGGGTCTGGTGGTCCAGCCCCACCACGCTGGTCCGCGGATCGGTCCCCATCTGGCAGCTGCCCAGTGGGTGATAGCTCCCCAGGACCAAGTCGCCCGCCGAGAGCTCCATGTTGCGGAACTCGTCGAGCTGGTTCGGCGCCAGCGGTCCCACCCCCATGACCCCGGGAAACAGGCGCCGGGCCCCCGCGGCGATCAGCATCTGCATCGAGAGCTCGAGCCCCCACTTCAGGCGGGCCACGTCCGCAGGAGTCAACGTGTAGCGGAGGACCGGGACTCCCCGAACCTCACGCCACACCCGACCTCCTCGGGTGCTGTCCGCGGCGAGCGGTCCCACCCCCGCGACGTGACGAAGCTGCGCCAGCGGCTCCATCAACCGATGTCCGACCAGGGGGAAGAGGCTGGGCATCACGTTGTGGGTCCCCTGCACCGCAACCAGGAGCAGGCCCTCTTCCAGGAACTGCTCCGAGCCGTATCCCTGGGGGATGTGGTCGAAGCCGCGGATCTCCTCGTCGAAGAGGGCGTTCACCATCGCGCTGGGATGCAGGGTGACGTTGCGGCCCACCTGGCCGCTGGAATTGGCGAGGCCCTGGCGAAGAAGGAAGAGGGGCGAGGAGATGGTTCCGCCGGCGAGGACGACCGCGCGGGCCCGGACACGGATTCGGTTCCCGTTCGGCGCGATTCCCTCCAGCCCGGTGGCCCGTCCGTTCTCCACCACCACCCGCTCGGCCTTGAGCCCGGTGAAGAGCAGAGCGCCCCGTTCCAGCGCCGGCGGCAGGTAGGAGAGGTTGGTGCTCTTCCGCGCATCGCTGCGACACCCGAGATGGCAGAAACCGGAGGCCTCGCAGCCCGGAGCGTTCCGCAGGAGCAGCCCATGCTTCCAGCCCAGCGCGTCGCACCCTCGCTGCATCACCTCGGCGATCGGCCCCACGTGTCGCTGCGAGGACGGGCCCACGCCCAGGTGTGCCTCCACCCGGTCGAAGTACGGGGCCATCCGCGCGGGCGAGAGCGCGTCGCTGTTCATCTCCTCGCACCAGCGATCGAGCACCCGGGTGGGGGTGCGAAACACGGTCCCGCCGTTCACCGCGGTCGAGCCGCCCACCATCCGGCCCACGAACACCGGGAAGCTCGCATTCCCCACCGCGAACACCGGCCGGTAGAAGCGCTCGTACGCCCGTACGGTGCTCCCGTCGAAGCTGTGGCGATGGTAGAGCTGCCCTTCCTCGACGAAGACCACCGCGTGGCCGCGCGCGGCGAGCTCGTGGCCGACCACCCCCCCACCGGCCCCGGTGCCGATGACCACCACCTCGCACTCGACGTCTCCGCCGCTCCAGGTCTCGGCGGCATGGGCCTGCTGCGCCCAGCGCGGCTCGGTCACCGGAAGCGGCGGCTTGGACCGGGCACCCATGGCCCGCTGGACGTGCGGCGCGTCGAAGTGGACGATCTTGTAGACGCTGGAGATGACCGAGAGCGGCGCCTTCAGCAGCGGATCGCGCTCCCACCGCCGGAGCAGCGCCTGCTGCCGGGCCGAGGAGAGCGCGTGAAAAGGTCGGCCGGTGCGCAGCCGGGCGGCGGCGTCGAGCGCGCGGTGCGCCGCGTTCCAGGCGGTGGCCAGCTTCGGAGAGACCCGGGCCACCAGCGCGGTGACTTCACGGACGGTGGTGTCGTCCGCGGCCGGGATGGTGCTGGTGCCGGGGATGATGGCCTCGGCCAGGGCGAGCATGGCCCGGTCGACCCCTCCGGAGGACCGGGGTACGGCGCTGTCGGTGAGCGAGGCTCCCACGAGCGTGCTTTTGACACGCGCACACCGAGTGCCGTCAAGTACACGGCCTGCGACCATGTCACTCTGGATGTGTCTTCTGCTGGCGGCGCCCGCCGCGAGCGACGGCGGCTCCGTGCCCGCGCCTGCTCCCCTTCAGCGGTTCGTCATCCCCCCGAAGACGTTCACCGTGTTCAAGGAGGACTCCGGCCCGGTGAACTACTACTCGGTGGCCGAGGAGGAAGGGTCGGCCACCCTCCGGGGCGTGTACCGTCCGGGGCTGCGGAACGTGGTGCTGAGCGCGCGTGTTCCCGAGGCGGCGCGCCAGGCGGTGCGCTCGGTGAGCTGGCGCTGGCGGGCGCACGTGCTGCCGAAGGAGGCGAACGACTGCGGCCCCGGCGCCTCCGACGCCGCGGCCTCGGTCTTCCTGGCCTTCAAGGCCGGGCTGAAGCTGATGGTCATCAAGTACGTCTGGAGCACTGTGGGCACGGTGGGGACCTCCTGTCAGTCGAACCGGGGGTGGTTCTTCGACCGCGACACCACCCTGGTGCAGGTGGGCGGCCCGCTGGACGTCTGGACCTCGTACACCGTGGATCCGAGAAGGGAGTTCGTGAAGCACTACGGCGGAAAGCTCGAGGACGTGCCGGACTTCGTGGCCATCGGGGTGATGACCGATGGCGACAACTCGCAGACGCCGGCCGAGGCCGACTACGCGGACTTCGTGGTCGAGTGGTGAGCGGTGCGCATGGCTGACGCGATGGTGGCGGTTCCCGCCCGGCAGGGCGAGAGGGAGTGGGCGGGCTGGACCGCGCTCCTGATCGCCGGGGCGACCCTGGTGCGCCTGCTGTTCGTCACCTCCACCGAGATCGCCAACGGCGAGGCGTACTACTTCGTCTGGTCCCGCTTCCCGGCCCTCAGCTACTACGACCATCCGCCGCTGGTGGCCTGGATGACCTGGCTCACCGCCCGTGGCTCGCACGCCTCGCTGGCCGTCCGCTCGGGGCCGCTGGTCTGCGCGGCGCTGTTCGGGGCGCTGGTCTATCTCCTCGGGCGGCGCCTCTTCTCTCCACGGGCCGGGTTCCTGGCCGTGGCCATCCTCACCGTCATCCCGGTCTTCTTCGCCTCCAGCTACGCGCTCAACCCCGAGGCCCCGCTCGCGCCGCTGTGGGTGCTGGGCCTGCTGATGCTCGAGGGGATGCGGGAGCGCGACGAGGCGTGGCGCCCGCTCGCCGCCGGCGCGGTGTCCGGCCTGGCCTTCCTCGCCAAGTACTCGGGCGTGCTCCTGCTCGGGGTGGGCCTGCTCTACGTGCTGGTCTCCCCGCGCGGCCGCCGCTGGCTCCGCCGTCCCTCCCTGTACCTCGGGGCCCTCGTGGCGCTGGCGGTGGCCAGCCCGGTGCTGGTGTGGAACCACCAGCGGGGCTGGCCCTCGCTGGTGCTGCACTTCGTGGAGCGGCGGGGACCTTCCGACCCTGCCTCGCTGGCCCTCAACGCCTGGCATGCGCTGCTGGGACAGCTCGGGCCGCTGCACCCGCTCATCTTCCCCGCGCTGCTGGTGGTGCTCGTGATCTGCATCCGTCGCTCGGCGAGGGACGACCGGTACCGCTTCCTCGCGCTCGCCAGCTGGCCGGTCCTCCTCTTCGTCTGGTCGATGATGGCCCGCGTCCGCGACGCCGAGTCCCACTGGACCATGGTGGGCTACATCCCGCTGGTCATCGCCGCGGGCGGGCTCCTGGACGAGCGCGCGGGGCGGCGACTCCCGACGGCGCTCCGGTGGTACATCGGTGCCTGCCTGGCCGTCACCGTGGCCGGGACCGCCGTGTTCTACGCTTACGCCCGGATCCCTTCCCTGCGCCGCTTCCTCCCCGCCGGGGTCTACGACCCGGACCGAGACTTCTTCAACGAGATGACCGGCTGGCCGGAGGTCCGGGGCGCCGTCGCCCAGGAGGCGGCGGCGCTGGGCCCCGATGCGGTCGTGGCGAGCTGCCAGTACGCGCTCTGCGCGCATCTGCTGGCCGCGCTCGACGACCAGCCGAACGTCTACTGCCCTGAAGTGCGACGGACGCAGTTCGATTTCCTCGGGCGGCGCGATCCACCCCCGGCCGCCCCGGTTCTCTACGTCCAGGATGACCACTACCACGAGCCCCCGGGACCTTTGCTCCCCGACCACCGCTGCGCGCCGCTCCGCACGCTCGCGGTGGAACGCGGGGGCGTGGTGATGCAGCGGTATCACCTGTGGGCCTGTCCCCCCCGAGGGAGACAGTGACGGTGCGCTCCAGCTCTCCTCGTACCGCGTTGCGGCGCGCGCTGGACCAGCTGATCCGCTGGCAGCTCCGCCATCCGGTCTGGGTGCTCGGCGTCGTCGCCGCGCTGACCGCCGTCTCCATCGCCCTCGCCACCCGGCTCCGGGTGGAGACCGGCTTCGAGAGCCTGCTCCCCGAGTCACGGCCCAGCGTCGTGGAGCTCCGCCGCGTCTCGGCGAGAACCGCGACCCAGTCCACCATCTTCGTGGTGCTGGAGGGCCAGGACCCGGCGGGCATTCGCCGCGCCTCCGATGCGCTGGTGCCCGCGCTCCGCGCGCTCGGCCCGCCCTGGGTAGGCAGCGTGGAGAACGGCGTGCACGATGCGCTCGCCTTCCTCCGGCCGCGCACCGGGCTCTACACGGACCTGGCTACGCTGAAGGGGCTCCGCGACGACGTGGAGGCCCGCTACGCGTACGAGGTCGGCAAGCAGACCGGGCTGCAGCTCGGGCTCGAGGAGGCACCGCCGCCGCCCATCGCACCGGACACGGTGAAGTCTCGCCTCGGGGTGAAGGCCGAGGACGAGCGCCGCTTCCCTGCCGAGGGGCGCTACCAGAGCGCGGACGGGAAGAAGGCGGTGGTGGTCATCCGCAGCGGCGTCGTCGGCGCGGACTTCCACAAGGCCGAGGAGGCGGTGACGAAGGTCTCCGAGGTGGTGAAGCGGGTGAACCCCGCCTCGTTCGATCCCGCGGCGCGATGGGACCTGAGCGGCGACCTGCTCATCGGCCTCGCCGAGTACCGTCTCATCAACAGGGACCTCACCGAGGTTGGCCTGGCCGGCACGGTGCTCATCCTGGGAATCGTCTTCCTCTATTACCTGCGCGTCCGGACCGTCATCTCGATGGGGCTGGCCATCGGTGTGGGGGTCGCCTGGACCTTCGCCCTCACCGAGCTGCTCATCGGGCGACTGAACCTCGCCACCGGGTTCCTGTTCACGATCATCGCGGGGAACGGAATCAACGTCTCGATCATCCTCATGGCCCGGTACCTGGAGGAGCGCCGGCGGGAAACGCCCACCGAGCCGGCCATCGTCGAGGCCATGCGCCAGACCTGGCGCCCCACCCTCACCGCGGCCGCAACCGCCTCGGCAGCCTACGGTGCGCTGGTGGTCACCGAGTTCAAGGGCTTCCGCGAGTTCGGGTGGATCGGTGGGATGGGCATGCTGGTCTGCTGGGGGGCAGCGTTCCTCGCGCTCCCGCCGATGCTGCTCCTGATGGAGCGGTTCGTCCCGCTGGAGCGCGTCTCCTGGTGGCGGCGGGTGCTGCGGGTTCACGGCGAGGGCATCCCCTTCGGCGAACCGTTCGCGCGAGCCGTGGCCGCCGCCCCGCGCACCATCACCGTGGTGGGCACGGTGCTGGCCATCGCCGGCGCGGTGCTCACCGTCCTCTACATCCGCTCGGATCCAATGGAGTACGACACCAACAAGATCCAGAGCGACCGCTCCGCCGTCGCCGAAGTGCACCGTCTCTTCCACGTGGCCTCCGAGCTCACCGGCTTCGTCGGCGTGGACGGGATGGCGGTGATGACCCACCGGCTGGACCAGGTGGCTCCGCTGAAGGCCGCGCTCGAAGCCCGCCGCGACGCCGCTCCGCCCGAGGCAAAACCCTTCAAGGGGGTGCACACGCTCCAGGACTTCGTCCCCGGCGATCAGGAGGAGAAGATCCCCGTCCTGATGCAGCTCCGGCGACGGATCCTCAAGGCCCACCGGATGGGCCTGGTGCCGGACTGGGAGAAGGTCGAGCCCTACGTTCCACCCGACGATCTCCGGCCGTTCGGCATCGACGAGCTTCCCGACGCCATCGCCCGTCCCTACACCGAGAAGGACGGCACCCGCGGCCGGATCGTCTTCATCAGCCCCGCCGACGGGAGCGACACGGCCGACGCCCACTACCTGCTCCGCTGGGCGGACGCCTATCGGAGCACCGTGCTCCCCGACGGGACCGAGATCCGCGGCTCGGGGCGGGCGGTCATCTACGCCGACATGTGGAGCGCCATCCTCAAGGACGTTCCCCGGGCGGTGGCGGTGTCGCTCCTGGCCACGCTGCTCATCGTCGCCGTCAGCTTCCGCGAGCGGCGATCGATGGTCCGGGTCATCCTCTCGCTGCTGGTGGGCGTCTTCTGGACGGTGGGAATCCTGGCCCTCTGGAAGTTCAAGCTGAACTTCCTGAACTTCATCGCCCTGCCGGTCACCTTCGGCATCGGGGTGGACTACGCGGTGAACATCGTCCAGCGCGACCTCGAGCTGCGGGATCCGCTGGAGGTCCTTCGCCGCACCGGCGGCGCGGTGGTCCTCTGCAGCCTGACCACCCTGCTCGGGTACCTGGCCCTGGCGCGTTCCCTCAATTACGGGGTCCGGAGCCTGGGGATCACCGCGGTCATCGGGGAGGCGGCGTGCCTCGTGGCCGCCGTGATGTGGCTCCCGGCCGCGCTCGTGTGGCTGCGGCAACGCCGGGCACCGGAGGCGGTGCCCACCACGGGCGAGGCTGCCGCCGGCTGACCCGCCCGGATGGGCTGAGTCCAGTTCCCGGCACTTGCCTTGCCCGGGAGCCATCGCACCGTCCGCACCGTCGCCGTGGCAACATCTCCGGCGGTGCAAGAGACACCCCCCGCCCTGGCGACCCTGGCGCCGCGCATCCGCGCCGGTGATCGGTCCGCCGAGGACGAGCTCGTCCGGGCCTTCAGCCGCGGCGTGCGGGTCATCCTCCGGCACGTGGCCCGCGATCCGGCGCTGGTGGACGACCTGCACCAGGAGACCTTCCGGCTCGGACTGGAGCGCATCCGCGCGGGTGCCCTCCGGGACGAGTCCCAGCCGGGCGGCTTCCTGGCGGGACTGGCGCGGAACCTGGCCATCGAGCACTTCCGGAAGGCTCGGCGCACCGTTCCCGAGGACGAGGCCGGCCTGGAGCGGACGCCGTCGCCTGCGGCCTCGGCCACCGAGCAGCTGGAGCGCGAGGAGGACGCCCGGAGGGTGTCCCGGGTGCTGGAGGCACTTCCCACCGAGCGGGATCGCGCCGTGCTCCGGCGCTTCTACCTGGGCCAGGAGGACAAGGACGCGCTCTGCGCCGAGCTCGGTGTGGACCGGCTCCAGTTCAACCGCATCCTCCACCGCGCCCGTGAACGATTCCGGGCACTTTGGAACCTGGGAGATAATCTC
>DASROG010000512.1:0-10846 GCA_035646995.1 Myxococcaceae bacterium | reverse complement strand
CCCCAGCAGTACGCACCCGCGCCGCAGGCCGCTCCACCCCAGTACACGGCACCGGCTCCCCAGGCCGCGCCCGTCCAGCAGGTCGCACCACCTGCGGCCGCCGGCGCTGCCGTGGCTGCTCCACCCGCCGCCGCACCTGCTCCGTCTGCGGCCCCGGCGCCCGCCACCCAGAGTCCTCCCGCCAAGCCGCTGCTGCCGCCCGGAGCGGTTCCGGTCCAGCCCGCGCCCTCCACCGCTCCAGCCGCCCCCGGGAGCCAGTCGGTGGACTCGCAGCCAGGCCGGGCGGTCCAGGAGGACCTGCCCGCGAACGGGTTGGCACGGGAGGTCTACTACCGCGACATGCTGCGCGTCCGTCCGCACAAGACGGACGTCTACACCCAGAACGGCGCGCGCCAGCTCTCCGCGGTCGAGTTCTACCGGCTCATCGGCCGCGGTGATCTCGCGGCCGCCTCCGAGGCGCGCAAGAGCGAGCGGGGAATTCTCTACGGCTTCGGGTTCCTCACCTTCGCGGCGGGCGTCGCCTCGGGCATCTGGGTGACCAGCAACGCGCAGAGCCTCAACGACCCGGCCTGCTTCTCCCAGGGCACGAAGAGCTACAACGAGTGCGTCGACCGCTCGCAGAAGTCCAGCCTGTACGGTGCCTTGCTCATCGGCGGAGGCGTGGTGGTGGGAGGGTTGCTCGCCACCATCGCCGCGCTTACCCCGGACATGGTGACCACCCCCGAGGAGACGTCGAAGCTCGCCGAACAGTACAACCGCAACCTCTCGAAGCGGCTCGGCGCCGCCTCCGAGCCGCGGGTCCAGGTCACGCCGATCTTCGGAAAGGACGGCGGCGGGATCGCCGCTCGCTTCACCTTCTAGGGGGAGGCGAGGGACACCGGGGCCGGCCCGGGAGGTTCTTCCGGTGCCGGCCGCCGGCTCCTCCGCACGAGGAGCAGCCCCGCCGCGGTGCTCGACAGCGCGAGCGCCAGCACCCATGGCGACTGCAGCCGGTCCCCGAGTCCAGGGATGCGGTCGAAGAGCACCTGTGCACCGTTGTTCACCAGGTGGATGAGCATCCCCGGCAGGATGCTCCCGCTCTCCAGCGCCACCCAGCCGAGAAGCAGGCCGACCGCGGTCGCGGCGAGCACGTGGTAGGGGTTGACGTGGAACAGCCCGAAGACGAGCGCGCTGCCCACCACGGCGATCCACCGCGACCCGCTGCGCCGGAGCCCGGCGAGGACCACGCCGCGGAAGGTCGCCTCCTCGGCGACTGCGGGGAGCAACGCCACGAGAAGCAGCGCCGTGCCCAGCCCGAGCTGTCCCTGCTTCCCGAGGAGCTCTCCGAGCCAGTCGGAGTAGGCCCGGGCCCCGGGGAAGCGGAGGAGCTGTTCCCAGGCCACCGCTCCCACGCTCCACCCTCCCGCGGCGAGCAGAACCGTGGCCGCCCAGCCCCGCCTTGTGGGCCAGCGCAGCTGCAGCGCCTCCCGGAGCGGGACGCGGAACAGGCGGCACCAGAGTAGCGACGGAACCAGGAAGAAGCCGAGCTGTGAGGCGAGGATGAGCGCCACCACCCCACCCCGAGGCTCGACCAGCGCCGATCCATAGAAGCTCAGGACAAGGAGCACCGCGGCGAAGGACAGCGCGTTCCCGGGAGTGAGAGCGCGCCCGGCGCGGACTCCGGGCGAGAGGACGTCCCGCCAGGGCTTCTCGCCCGAGAGCAGCACCTGCTCGGTCTGGAACACCCGCGCTGCGAGGAGGATGCCCAGCACCGCCCAGGCGAGGCTGACGGCCCAGACCACCGTGACCTGCGTCGCCCCCGCCTTGCCCACGAGGATGTCGTGCACCAGGAGCGTGACGTTGAGGAGCGGGACCAGGGCCGTCCCGGGGGTGAGCTCCGCGCCGGGGAGGAAGCTGGCGAAGCCGGCGACCATCACCAGCAGAAGGATCGGCATCAGGTAGCTCTGACCCTCGCGGTAGCTTCGGGCGAGCACGCCGACCGCCATCAGCAGCGCAACGATGAGGAGGGCCGCCGGCAGGACGGTGAGGAAGATGGCCCCCGCGCTGGAGAGGCCGAGCGAGAAGCGCGCGCCTGTCTCCATGGCCGCGGTCGCTCGCGAGAGAGTCAGGGCAATCGACCCCAGGTTGCACACCGTCGCGGCGAGGGTCAGGGCCAGGACCGCCAGGTACTTGCCGGCGACGATCTCCACCGAGCGCACCGGCGCGGTGAGCAGCGTCTGCAGGGTCCCCCGCTCCTTCTCGCCCGCGGTCAGGTCCAGCGCGGCGTAGAAGCCCGAGGTCGCAACCAGGACGAGGAGGAGGTAGGGAAGGAGCGCCGCGGCGAAGCTGGCCCCACGTCGGGCGGCGTCGGCCAGGTCGTCCTCGCGGACGTCGAGCGGTGTGGCCGCCGCGGCGTCCTGGCCGAGCGCCGTCATCCGGCGGCGGAGGATCTCGGCACCGTGCTCGGTCAGGGCGCGCGAGACCCGGCGCTCCATCGCGTCCGAATCCACGTTGGTCGAGTCCGCCAGGACGCGCACCGGGATGCTCGGGCCCGAGGAGTCCGGTGGGGTGAGCAGGACGACGTGGACCTTCTTCGAGGTGACCAGCCTCCGTGCCTCGGCTTCGGGCTCGGGCGGGGGCTGGGCCCGCCGGTCGACGATCTCGGCCCTCGCCTGCTGCTCGACGGCACGTAGCGTGTCCTCCGGCACCGGGCCCCAGGCGCCGATCCGGGCCTGCGTGCGCTCGAGTTCCCCGCGCTTGTCGGTGGCCACCGAGCCGAGGAGCGTGAAGAGCAGCGGGTAGATCAGCGCCGGGACCACGAAGGCCATCACCACCGTCCGGCGATCGCGGAGCGTCTCCACCAGGTCCTTGCGGAAGATGTGGAGGACGATGCGAGGTCTCATGCGGCGACCTCGTCGCCCACGCGGGCAAGGAAAGCGTCGGTCAGGGTCCGGGCGCCGGCGCGTGCGCACACCTCGGCGATGGTCCCCTGGTCGAGCACCCGTCCCCGGTGGAGCAGGATCACGCGATCGCAGAGCGCCTCCGCGTCGCCGAGCACGTGGGTGCTGAGGAGGATGGCCTTTCCGGCCGCACGCGCCTCGCGGAAGGCTCCGAGGAGGAAGCGCCCGGTCACCACATCCAGGGCGGTGGTGGGCTCGTCGAGGATGAGCGCCGGCGGGTCGTGGATGAAGGCGCGCGCGATGTTCGCCCGCTGCTTCTGGCCGGCCGAGAGCTTGCCGCATTGCCGATCGGCGAACTCGGTGAGTCGGAAGCGGGCCACGAGGGCCTCGATGCGCGGGGCGAGCGCCGCTTCGGGGATGTCGTGCAGCCGGCCGAAGTACCTGAGGACCTCGCGGGGGGTCAGACGCTGGTACAGCGCGGTGTCGCCGGTGAGGAAGCCAAGGGCCCGCTTCAGCTGGAAGGCCTCGCCCTCGGTGCCGTGACCGGCGACGCGGACCTCGCCGGAGGTTGGGGTGAGCACTCCGGCGAGCATCCGGAGGACGGTGGTCTTGCCTGCGCCGTTGGGGCCCAGCAGGCCCACGACCTCTCCGGTGGAGACGGTGAAGCTCACGTCCGAGGCTGCCACCACCTCGCCGTAGCGCTTGGACAGTCCTCGGGCCTCGATCATCCTGGACGGGGGGCTCGTACCACAGACAGCCGTCGTGCCGTTCCGTACGAATGCCCGTAAGGGGGTGTTTGGCACCTCGAGCGGGCACCTCGAGCGAGCCCGTTCGGACGCAACGACTCTTGGCGGCTGAAGTTGGCGGGCCACCGTCGACCGGCGCGGACTCGCCGTCCAGTCACTCGGATTGACGAGGTGTCCCAGGGGGACGCTGCACGAGGCCGGCCGGGGATAACGAGGTGTTGGATAACGAGGTGTTTGGCACCTCGGGGCGGCACCTCGGGGCGGCGTAACGAGGTGTTTGGTACCTCGGGGCGGGAGGCATCCTCCCCTCGGGTGCCTCCCGGCAGCCCCCCCGAGCCGGCTACTGCTGGACCTGCGGGAACGTGGTCCCGGTGAACCAGCAGATGCCCGTCCCAGGATCCTCCCCGTAGAGCGCCCCGACCTCCATGCTGCAGCTCACCGGGTAGAACGGGTTCACGCCCGACCCAGCCGCGCGGCCGGTCGCCGGATCGGCGAAGGGGTTGCAGTCCGCATCCGTCGCGCACGTCGCGATCGGCGTGAGCAGCAGCCCATGGTAGTTCGCGCTGCACGCCCCGATGGTGTAGGTCGCGTCGCTCTCGGCCTGAGAGCCCTGGTACGCCGGGGCGCTCAGGAACCGGGTGTTGGACAGCGTGATCGAACGCGCCGGATCGGGAGGAGTCCCGTCACTCAGGGCGGGGACGGCGTTCGCGGTGGTGAAGCTCGGCACCGCGCAGATTCCCTGCGCGTCGGGCGAGCTCCCGATCTGACCTCGGCCCACGTCGCCGGTCGAGGCCGGGAAGTCCGGGTTACCGTCCGCGTCCACCGGCAGCATCGACTGCGCCCGGAACACCACCTCGAGCTGTTCCGCTCCGAGCTTGTCGAAGCGGAGGTTGTCCGCCATCCGCGGGGGCAGCACCGTGTCGTCACAACCAGCCCCGCCGCTGACCGCGCCGGTGCGATCCATCACGAACAGGTACCCGCCGAGCCCCGGACGCTGCACGATGCACGTCTGGTTGATCTCTCCCCCGCAGGCTGTGAGCAGCACCAGGAGGGGCACCACAAGGAACGAAGGCTTGCACATGGTGTCGTCGGTCCTCAGAAGCTGAAGCGGGCAGTGAAGCGGAAGCTGCGCACGGCCTGGTACTGCGTGGGCCGGCCCCAGTTCGGGTTGATGGCGTAGGTCTGTGGCTGCTGGTCGGGATCCGGAAGGACCACGGTCTTGAGCGTCACGCCGTTCGGTCCGGCAACGACGCCACCTCGCGGCAGGTACCCGTTCACACCGTACGGAGCGGGAATGGTCCCTTGCGTGCCGTTGACGATCGGCCCCGGATCACGCCCGCCGCCGGTCAGCGAGGGCAAGGTCACGTACTCCTCGTCGACCCTGATCGGGTTCTGGAAGTTGAAGAGGTTGAACCCGTCAACGCCGACGGTGATCACGCTGTCCTTGCTCAGCCGGTAGTTCAGCGCCAGTCGGGCATCGACGCTGTGCACCCAGGGGAGCCGCCCACCCTGCCCGCGCTGGAGGATGTACACCTGACCCGGCCCGTAACCGGTCTCGTTGGACGGACCGGTGTAGCTGATGGGTGGTCCCGACGCGCCGGTGTAGGTGAGCCCGAGCGAAAGACTCAGCACCGAACTGATGATGAACTCCTTCGCTGCGAAGACCTTGATGGTGTGGGTGATGTCGCCGGACAGGGGCCCGTCCTGGTTCACCAGGAGCTGGGCCAGATCGAACGTCGCGTTGATGTTGGGATCGAGCTGCCCGGTTCCGTTGACGAACAGCCCCTCGTAGTTCCCGCGCAGCTGCGACCAGGTGTAGCTGACCTGCGCCTGCCACAGGTCGCTGAAGTTCTTCGTGAACTGGAGGGTGACCGCGTGGTACGTCCGCGTCGCCTTCGGGAACGAGGTGGCGATCCCCTCGCCCGGGTTGCCGACGAAGTAGGTGTTCCCGTTGTCGGCCGACATGTCCTCGATGGTGCGAACCAGGTTCCGGTACGTGTAGGAGACCCCGAGGCGGGCGCTCGGGAAGACCTCGTACTCGCCGCCGGCCACGATCTCGTCGTTGGAGGTCGGCTGGAGGTTGGGATCCACGGCGGTCTTGTCCACCGCGACGTTCCGCCATTTCACGTTGGGCCGGGCGATGTTCGAGCCGCGGTTGGCGGTGGTCAGGTCGCAGCCGGCCACTCCCACGACCCGCGGGTCGCAGTCGTGGTTGGCGATGAGCAGGCTCTCACCGGAGAGCGCGCGGTCGGCGATGTCGAGCGGTACTGCCTCGTAGTACCGCCCATAGTTGGCGAAGATCTTCGAGCGGCCCTGCTGCGTTGGATCCCACACGAAACCGATGCGGGGCGACCACTCGTTGCCAAGCTTGATCCCCAGCAACCCGTCCTTGTCGTAGATGTACTGGCCATCCCAGCGCAGACCGACGTTCAGGGTGACCTTGTCCAGGATGCTCCAGCTGTCCTGGACGAAGCCGCCGATGATCACCGACTTGCTCTTCGCGTTGAGGATGCCGTTCCCCGCCGTGGTATCGATGTCCGAGAGGTACCCGAACCGGCGTGCCTCCTGGACGACCGTTGTCCCCCCGGCGCTCGGTCCGGGCCCGAAATCGAAGTACCAGGCCCCACCGCCGTAGGTCTTCAGGTGATCGTAGTAGGAGAGGCTCCCGTCGACTCCGGCCTTGATCACGTGGTGGCCCAGCGCGTTCAGGAGATAGGTGATGGTCGCCTTCCCCTGGAACGAATCGAGCACCTGTCGCTCCAGGAAGTTGTTTCCCCCGTACAGGTTCCAGCTGGTCTGACACTTGGTGGTGCGGTCTCCCGTGCCGCACGCCTCGCGAACGCTCGCCGGGACCTGGTCCTCGAAGTCGAGCACGTTGCTGTTGTACAGCGGCGCCAGCGAGGGGATGCCGGCCAGGGTATTGAGGTTGTGGATGTTGTCGAACCCGGTCCCGTCTCCCGGCGCGCCCTCGTCGATCTGGTGATGCCAGCCGAGCCGCACGTCGAGGAGCAGCCTCTTGTCCAGGAAGCTGCTGTTCAGCTCGCCGTTCACGTCGTACGCCGTGTCGTTGGTCAGGAAGTGGTTGGAGTTGAAGGTCTGCAGGGTATAGGCGCCAATCGGGAAGGGAGCCCGGCCGGTGAGCACGCCGGGCACCCGGACCGAGAAGGCCGAGTCGCTGCCGCCCGTGGTCGGCGTGCCGGTCACCGTGAGGCTGAGCCGGTGATCGGAGCTGATGAGATAGGTCAGCTTTCCAATGAACTGGATCGACTTCTCGTCGGCGAATCGGCGCTGTTCGCTGTTGGGGATGAGCGAGTACGCCTGGTTCCCGTCGGCGTCGAGCTGCCCGGGGTTCTCGATGTAGAACTGCCGCTTGTACGAGTACCGGGTGAAGCTCGGCTGAACACCGGCGAAGAACCAGAGCTTGTCCTTGATGATGTAGCCGCCGAGCGTCGCCCCGAAGTCTCCGATGTTGTAGAGGTCACGCGTGCCGGCGACGACCGCACCGGCGGTGGTCACCGTCTTGGCGCGGCCCTGGAGCGCCCCCGGAGTAAAGGTGCCCCACACGCTTCCGTGGAACTCGTTGCCGCCGGACTTGGTGATTCCGCTCACCGCGCCGCCGGTGGTGCGACCGTACTCCGGCATGTACCCGCCGGTGATGACGTTGATCTCGTCGAGGAACTCCACCGTGAGCGGCGTGCCGAGGACGCCATACGCCGGGTTGTTCACCGCCAGCCCATCGATGAGATACGAGTTCTCGGGCGAGGTCGAACCGCTGATCGAGATGCCGTATAGGTCCACCGCGGCCTGGGGAGCGGCGGTAGCGATCGAGTCGAACGAGCGAACTGCGCCGCCGACTCCGCCCGCCCGGCTCAGGGCGAAGTTGCGGATGAAGTCCTGATTGATGGTGGCGCCCACCGTGCTCGAGCCCACGTCCACCACCGGGGCCGCGCCGGTGACGGTGATGGTCTCGCCCTGGATCGCCTCGGGGAGGAGCTCCACGTTGAGCCGCAGGGTCCGGTCCGCCGCGACGTCGATCCCGGTCCGGGTGTACGGCCGATAAGTCTCCTTCTCGAACCGGAGGGTGTACGTGCCCGGCGGTAGCTGCGGGATCCGGTAGAGCCCGGTGGAGTCGGTGACCACCACCTGTTCTCCCTGCAAGCTGGGCGAGGTCGCGGTCACCACCACGTCGGGAACGGGAGCGTGGGTCTGGGTATCGACCACGTTTCCGGTGAGGACCGAGGTGGCCCCCTGCGCCAGCACCACCGAGGGGAGCAACGCTGCAACGAGCGCAAGCGCGCCGAGCCCTCTCGAACGAATCAATCGCACGAACATCCCTCCTCCGTTTCGAGGAGGGATACCGGAGCGAGCTCGTTCACTTCCTTGGTCCGACCGACCGGTACGAGGCTGGTACGCGCGTGAGTCGGTGTGCGGCCGCAACGAACTGCGTGCTGCGTGTCCGCGTCGCCGCGCGGCCTCCCGGTCCCCGACAACTCGAGAACGGCAACGGCGTTGCAGCGCTCCTGCTCGAACTCCGGGAGCACGGCCCCTCATCGACTCGAGGTGCCCGAGTCGACGTGCCAGACACCTCGTGACCCCTCGCGCAAGTCGAGGCGCCGGACACCTCGTCACCCAGTCGCGGTGAGCGGAGTCGAGGTGCCAAACACCTCGTTACCGGACCCCCGTGCTCGCTCACGTCGCTCGGGAGGGGCGGCCGCGGGCCCGCTCATCGGCTCCGACCGACTCGAGCTGCCCAGTCGACGTGCCAGACACCTCGTTACAGGTCGACGTGCCAGACACCTCGTTACAGACACCTCGTTACACAAGATAGAGGTGCCAGACACCTCGTTACCAGACACCTCGTTACCGCCTCGCTACCCGACACACCTCATTACCCGCTGCGATTCGACCTCGAGGTGCCCAACTCCCTGGGCCGGACGTCTCGTCACGCGGACAGACATCCCGCGACGCGGACCCCTCGTGACCTGTCGCGCCGGCACGAGGTGCCTGACGCTCGTCACGGACACGTCCGTGACGAGCACCTCGTCTCGGGCACCTCGTGGTCGGACACTCCGCCACCGGTTCACGGGGTTTCCGGAGGGCCGGCCGCGAGCGCGCCCATCAGCTCCGACCGCGTCGACACGCCCACCTTCTCGAACAGCCGGGAGAGAGTGTTCCGGACCGTGTTGGCGGAGATCCCGAGGTCTCGACCGATCTCCCGGTTGGTCAGGCCCGCCCTCAGCTTCTCCACGATCTCCCGCTCGCGGCGGGTGAGCCCCGAGGTCGTGAGCGGACCACCCACCAGCTGAGCCCGCGTGCGGACTCCCGTCTTGTCGAAGATCCGCACCAGGACATTGCGCACCGCCGCGACCGACCGCCCCGTCGCCAGCGCGATCTGCGCGTTGGTGTACCCGAGCCGCACGTACTCCACCACGTCCGCCTCGCGGGGCGTGAGCGCGCGCGAGGGGCTGGCGCTCGTCGCCGTGCCCTCGTCCGCGAGGAGCAGCGTCGGTAGAAGCGCCCGGAGCCAGTCGACATCGCTGGCTCCGAACGCCCACCCTCCCCGCTCCACCGTGAGCACCGCCCTGGTGCGTCCAAAGCGCTCGAGGTCCAGGCGCAGCACCGCTCGCCGCCCTGGCACCGAGCGAAGCTCGCCCTCGAGAGCCGGATCCTCGGAGTCTTCCTCGCGCAACGGCCCGGACATCACGCACGCCGGACCCCACGCCTCGCCGTCACGACTCCCGAGCCAGCTCAGTCCGGGGTACACGACCCGGAAGTCGCCGAAGGGCGGCACTTCCTCCCACACCGCGCGGTCGAAGGGGAGCGCACGGGACAGCAGGGCGAGCGCCCGGCCGCGAAACTCCGCCTTGCACGCCGCGCCGAGCGCCAGGCGCGTGAGCTCGGTGACGAGCTCGGACGGATCGCACGGCTCGGGCTGATTCGCGCGCTCGGCCGGCAGCGGCGCAGTCATCGCGCACCTCCCGCCGCCGCGTTCGGCAGCAGGCGCGAGGTCGCCAGGCCCACCAGCTCCGACCGCGTCGCCACCCCGGTCTTCCGGTAGAGGCGCACCAGCTGGTTACGCACGGTGGCCGGCGACGTCCCCAGCGCCCGCGCGATGTCCTCGTTCCGGTATCCGCGGACCAGGTACTCGAAGATCTGCCGCTCCCGAGGCGAGAGACGAGCGCCGATCGTCTCCCCGACCTCGACCTGTCGCTCGTCCCCCAGCTGCAGGACCGGCTGGAGCTGATCGAGCAACCGCAGCTCCGCAGTGGAAAAGGGACGGGTTCTGGAGAGCGACAAAGCGGATATCGACCGCTCCCCGACCCGGAGTACGCAGCACATGAGCGCACGCTCCGTGGCGGACCAGTCCCGCTCACCCGGTCCACACAACAGCAAACGGGTCGGAGGACGCAGCCGCGCACGGAGCTCCGTGCCCTCCTCCGACCAGAGAGTCACCAATCGTCGAGCGCTGGTGTTCCACACCGCGACCGTCTCGTCTCCCGACGAGGGCGGCAGGCTGGCGAAGGCGGCAGCCTCCAGCGTCAGCACCGCCCTGAGCCGCTCGAGCACGCCGCGCCTGAACCCCAGGCGGCTCCGCGCCTGACAGGCCCACTCGGCGATCTCCGGAAGCAGCGACGGGGCGACGGGGCTCAACGCGCTCGAATCCGGGACCCCCGTCACGCTCCCCTCCCCGGGTGAGGCCCCTGCACGCGAGAGTAGGGCATCTGAACCACCCCAGTGAAGGCCCCTAGAACGAACGTTCTAGTGAGTTCCGTCTCTTGAAGGACACGTACCCAGCGCGACTGGTGCAATCGAACCCGATGCGGCGCCGGCCCCCGGGCGACATCCAACCCCCGCATCGTGCTCGCGCTATCTCGAGAGGACCTGCTTCCCTGCCTTCGGGCGATCGGCGATCCACTGCGGCTCCGCATGCTGGTTCTCCTGGCCCATCCCCCCGGAGCCCGCTCCGGTCCGTTCGGCGACAGTGAGCCGGGGATGTGCGTGTCGGACCTCCGTGCCCGGATAGGCCGCGCCCACGCGCTGGTGTCCCACCACGTCCAGGTCCTGCTCCGGGCGGGTCTCATTCGCCGCGTCCGACGAGGTCGCTGGTCATTGCTTCAACTGGACACCCGCCGGGGTCGCTGCGCTCGGAGATCAGATTGCGGCGCTGGCGAGCGATCAGCTCCCGGCCGCACCCCCCGGACCGGGCAGGGTGGACGCTCC
>DASROG010000511.1:0-5965 GCA_035646995.1 Myxococcaceae bacterium | reverse complement strand
GTCCCGCCGGATCGGCGAGGCGCCGCCCCCGGTGGCCCGGAGCAGCGCCTGGAAGCTGCCGGCGGTGCTGGTGGCCGCGGCCGCCGCCGCGGTGCTGACGGTCTCGGTGCGAGGCCCCTCGCACCCTCGGGGCTCGCCGGTCGAGGTAGTGGAGAGCACGCCGCCATCGGCAACGGCGGCGGTGCTGCCGGCGGACGATTCGCAGGAGCTCTTCCCGGAGCTGACTGCCGACACGGCAGACGACGGTTCGGTCTCGCTGGAGGACGACGCGCTCTCCCTCGAAGGCCCGGGGCTGTTCGGAAGCCTGGATGGCTAGGCGGAAGAGGAGCAGGACGATGAAGACCTGGATGGTGCTCGGAGCGCTGGCGGTGGCCGCCGCGGCCCACGCCGCCGGCCCGAAGAAGGCGGACGACACGGCCACCGCCGAGCGGCGCGAGCAGATGGACCAGCGGAGGCAGATGATGGTCACGCTCCAGCTGGCCGAGGCGCTGGAGCTGGACGACGCCGGCACCCTCAAGCTGCGGCAGACGGTGGCCCAGTGGGATGCGCAGCGCGCTCCCCTCCGCGAGCTGATGTTCGAGCTGGCCCAGGTGCTCCGCCGGGCGGCGAAGGGCGACACCACGGCCTACGGGCAGGTGGATCAGTCGATCCAGAAGATCATCGACCTCCGCGCGCAGATGCACCAGATCGACCAGAAGATGTTCCAGCAGCTCTCGCAGGGGCTGGCACCGCAGAAGAAGGCCAAGCTGGCGCTGGCGATCGCCCGGATGCCGGGGACGGTGCGGGGGATGCTGCGGGGTGGTGGTGGTGGTCCTCGGGGAGAGCCGGACGACGTGCAGTGAAGGCGTCGTCCGGGCCTTTCTCCCTCGGGCTGCGCGAGGCAGCAGGCTGACTCCTGCGCAGGGCGGGAGCCGTGCAGGAGGAGGCCCGAGCCGCTAGAGTGCCCGGCCCCTCGCTGAACCCCGGACGCCCCGCCTCGATGCCCGCGAAGAAGAAGTACCTGGTCACTCCCGCCCTTCCGTACGCCAATGGCCCGCTGCATCTGGGCCACGCGGTGGAGTACGTCCTCTGCGACGTGCTCGTCCGATACCTCCGCTCGGCGGGGCACGAGGTCGTGTTCGTCTGTGCGGATGACCAGCATGGCACTCCCGTCGAGCTGAGCGCGGCCAGGCAAGGGGTGAGCCCGGAGGCGTTCGTCGCAGGGGTCTGGGAGCAGCACCGGGCCGACTTCCGGGACCTCGGCATCTCGCTCGATACCTTCCACGCCACCAACAGCCCCGAGAACAAGCACTACTCGGAGCTGATCTACTCGCGGCTGAAGGAGGCCGGGGACATCCTCAGGCGACCGGTGCGGCAGACGTACTGCGAGGTGGACCGCCGCTTCCTCCCGGATCGCTTCGTTCGGGGCACCTGCCCCAACTGCAAGAGCCCGGACCAGTACGGCGACGCCTGTGAGGTGTGCGGGAAGACCTACCGGCCGGAGGAGCTCATCTCCCCGCGCTGCGCCATCTGCGGCACGCCCCCGGTGACCCGCGAGAGCGAGCACCTCTTCTTCGCGCTCTCCCGGCACCAGGCCTGGCTGCTTGACCTGGTGCGGAGCCCCGGCTTCCTCCACCCCGCGGTGGCGAACCAGCTGCAGGCGTTCTTCGACCAGGGCCTTCAAGATTGGGACATCAGCCGCGACGCTCCCTACTTCGGCTTTCCCATTCCCGGCGAGAAGGAGAAGTTCTTCTACGTCTGGCTGGACGCGCCCATCGGCTACATCTCCGCGACCGAGAAGTGGGCGAAGGACTCCGGGCGGGCGAGGTCGGCGATGGACATCTGGGCGGAGGACTCGGACACCGAGATCCGCCACGTCATCGGCAAGGACATCGTCTACTTCCACGCCCTGTTCTGGCCCACGGTGCTGAAGGTCGCCCGCTTCAAGCGCCCGGCGCGGCTGCACGTCCACGGCCACCTGACGCTCAACGGCGAGAAGATGTCCAAGTCCCGGGGGACGCTGATCAACGTCCGGACCGCGCTCGAGGAGTTCGACCCGGCCTACCTCCGCTACTTCTACGCCGCGAACCTCGGGCCAGGTCCCGAGGACTTCGACCTCTCGCTCCCCGAGTTCCGCGCCCGGGTGAACGGCGAGCTGGTGAACAACGTCGGCAATCTCGCGAACCGGACGCTCTCGCTCCTCGCCGGCCCGCTCGGCGGAAAGCTCGCCGCCTCGCCGGGTGAGGCCGGGAAGGCGCTGCTCGAGGCGGCTCTCGCGCGCATCCCCGAGGTGGTCGCCGCCTACGAGGCGCTCGACTTCCGCGCGGTGGTCCGCACCCTCGTCGAGGTCTCGCAGTCGGCGAACCAGTTCCTCCAGGCCCGCGCGCCCTGGGCGAAGGTGAAGACCGACCCCGAGGTGGCGCGCGCCGACCTGTCGGACGTCTCCGACGTCGTCGCGCTGCTGGCGACCTTCCTCGCGCCGATCGTCCCCTCGGTGACCGAGAAGCTGTTCGCGCAGCTCGGGACGCGGCCGGTCACCTTCGCCGACCTCGCGGCGGCGCGCGTGCCGCTCCTTCCGCGGACGCGAGCGCTCGGGACGCCGGCGCCGCTCCTCCCGAGGCTCGAGGAGGCTCAGGTGAACAGGCTCGTTCCCCCGGAGGAGCTGGCGCGCCTCGCCGCCGCGTCCGGCAAGCCGGCCCCGGCAGCGCCCGCCTCCGGAGCCGCTCCGGCCAGGGACGCCACGGCCGAGGAGATCGACATCGACACCTTCGCCCGGGTGGCGCTCCGGGTCGGACAGGTGCTGGCGGCGGAGCGGGTGCCGAAGGCGGACAAGCTCCTCAAGCTCAGCGTGGACCTGGGCGAAGGAACCCCGCGGACCATCGTCGCCGGCATCGCGGAGGCTTACGCGCCCGAGGCGCTGGTCGGCCGCAAGGTGGTGGTGGTGGCAAACCTCAAGCCGCGCGCGCTCCGCGGCATCGAGTCGCGGGGCATGGTGCTCGCCGCGGGAGAGGGTGGGGCCTCGCTGAAGCTGGTCGACCCGGGCGACCTGCCCCCCGGAAGCCCGGTAAAGTGATGCGGCTGGTGGATGGCCACTGCCACCTCGAGCCGGGCGACTTCCCCGACGTCCGGGCGGTGCTCGAGCGCATGGCGGCCGCCGGCGTGGTGCACGCGGTCGTCGTGGGCCAGTTCCACCGCCCCGGTGACTTCGGGACGGCGGTCGCCACGGCCCGGGCCCGTCCGGACCGGCTCACCGCCACGCTCGGCATCCACCCCCACGAGGCGGCCCGGGCGACCGAGGCCGACTTCGCCTACCTGGAGGAGGCCTGCGGCCGGCCCGAGGTGCACGCCGTGGGCGAGGCGGGGCTCGACTTCTATTACGATCGCTCGCCGCGTGACGTGCAGGATGCGGTCTTCCGGTGGCAGTGCGCGCTCTCCCTGAAGGTCGGAAAGCCGCTGGTGGTGCACGTGCGCGATGCCCACGCGGAGTGCGCGGCCATCCTCCGCTCGGAGAAGCCATCGCCCGGGGTCATCCACTGCTTCACCGGCGATCTCTCCGCGGCGCGTACCTACCTCGACCTCGGGTTTCACCTCTCCATCTCGGGAGTGGTGACCTACAAGAAGACCGAGGCCCTGGCCGAGGCGGTGCGCTTCGCTCCGCTCGACCGACTCCTGGTGGAGACCGACTCTCCGTACCTCGCGCCGATTCCGTACCGTGGGCGGAAGAACGAGCCGGCGTACGTGGTGGAGACCGCGCGGAAGGTCGCGGAGCTCAAGGAGCTCCCGTTCGAGGAGGTCGCCGAGGCGACGAGCGTCAACGCGGCCCGGATGTACGGGTTTCAGCTGCCGGACGCCTGAGTCACGCCGGCTCGAGCGCCCGCACCACCAGCTCGAGGTCGGTGTCCAGGTGCGGCAGCTCCATCAGGAGCGCATCGGGGTCGTAGACGAACTCCGTCGCCTTGGCCCGGAGGATCTGGGTCAGCGCCTCCTCGCCTCGCACCTGTCCGGCGCCGGCCCACACCACCCGGCCGCGCTCGAACTGCAGCTGCCCCTCCGCTCCGTCCGAGCGGAGCACGAGCCGTCCCGACTTCCGCCCGCTGCCGAGGATGCGCAGCACGTCCCGGGGCGGAAGCTCGTCAGCCGTTCCCTGGACCACCCGCGCCGGGGCCCCGAGCTCGACGCGTTCACGGAGCGATTCCGAGAGCTGGACCGCGACCTCGGGCGGCTCGCCCGGGCCGAGCAGCGCGGTCGCCCCGGACTGGAGCAACCGCTCGGAGCCGGCGTCGTCCACCTCTCCCGTCACCAGCAGCGGGGTCCCGGCGAGCCGCGGATCCGAGCGCAGCTGGACCGCCGCGTCCGCCACCTCGGCCACGCCGAGCGCGGAGGAGAACAGCCAGAGGTCCGTGCCCGGCGCCGCCTCGAGCGCGCCGTCCAGCGTGCTGGTGGCGTGTACCACCAGCCCCTTCCGCCCCAGCGCGTGCACCACGGCGTCCCGGCGTGCCGGCTCGGGCTCGGCCACGAGCACCTGCCGCCCGTCGCTCTCCAGCCTCCGCCGCAGCAGCTCACCGGAGTGGAGCAGCTCCAGCATCTCCACCACCCGGGGGTCGAACAGCTTTCCGGCCTGCTCCGCCAGGTAGCTGAGCGCCTGCTCGCGGGTGAAGAGCCGCCCGAACGCATTCCCCGGGTTCCGGGTGAGATCCAGCCAGCTGTCCACCGCTGAGAGGATGCGCGCCCCGATGGCGATGTCCTCGCCGTGCGCGCCCTGGGGCGTTCCGGAGCCGTCCCACGCCTCGTACAGCTGGGCCAGCGTGGCGCCCACCTGCGCGGGGAGGTGCACCGCCTCGAACATGTGCACCGGCGTGAGCGCCACCTTCTTCGCCTCGGCCTTCCACTCGGGGTTCCGAGCGGTGCCGGCGAGCGTCAGGTGCAGAGGCCCCTTTCCCAGGTCGTGGAGGAACGCGGCGAGCGCCACGCAGGTGACCTCGCGGCCCGGGAGCGCCAGGCGCATCGCCACCAGCGAGGCCTGACGGGCGAGCTGCGCCGAGTGGCCCCGCATCTCTCCTCGGCTCCGCTCCAGCTGGTCCACCAGCACCCGGAGCGTCTCGAGGTAGTCGGTCTGGTCCACCGCGCCGCGCGCCGCGACGAGGCCGCTCTCGCCGGTGGTCGGGCGGCTGCTCCGGGCGGCGGGGGTGCGGGCCTGACTGCTCTCGCCCCGGAGCCGGAGCGGGACCGGCGGCGCCTGCTTGCTGCTCCCCGCCGACTCGTAGGCGGCGGCGATGCCGGCCAGGTCCGCCCGGGTCGCCCGCGGTCCGGACGCCAGGGAGGCGAACGCGGTGTTGTCGGCGTAGTAGTGCTTCTGGATCCCCGCCCGGACCACGCTCCGCAGCGCGATGTAGGCGTAGACCTCATCGACGTCGGCGATGGTCGCCACTTCGCGGAGCATCGTCTCGTTCTGCGGCTCGGCGGCGACGATGGAGAGGATCCGCCGCTCGTCGTCCACCGCCAGCGGCAGGAGCAGGTGGGCCTCGGCGAGGCGGACCGGGACGCGGTCGAGCAGCTCGCTCGGGATCTGCGCCCGGGCGAGCTTCTCCGCCGGGACGTAGCGGGTCTTCAGCTCGGAGGCGAGAAAGCGCAGCAGCACCGCCTCGCCGAGCAAACCCATCTCCACCAGCGAGTCGCCGATGCGATGGCCGGTGAGACGCTGTTGCTCCAGCGCCTGATCCACGGCCTCGCGCGTGACCAGACCGGCGGCGACGAGGCGATCTCCGAGCTTGGGGCTCATCCCTGAAGGTCAGGGATTGTGCCGGATCCAGCCCGGGAGAAGAATTGCGGTCCTTCTGACCCTGTTCACCCGTCCGGAGGTCGGTCGGACACCGGGGTCCCCTCCGACTCCGACTCCGACGCCGAGGCCGGGGCGGGGGGCAGCGCCGTCGCTCCGGTCAGTGCCTCCAGCGGCTTGAAGCTGAGCTTCGGGGCGCCGGGGGAAGGC
>DASROG010000510.1:0-3064 GCA_035646995.1 Myxococcaceae bacterium | reverse complement strand
TGGCAGCGGCGGCAGCGGCCGCCACCGCCGGTCGCCCAGGTCCCGGTGGTCGCGCCCGCGCCGGTCATCAGCGCGCCGGGATCGACCGCCTTGCCCGGCATCGCCCAGGCCCCGGCGCCACCGCCGGTGCAGACCGGCCCGCGGTTCCTCTCGGTCCGGATCGACGGTCCGCTCGAGGCGGCGCTGGTCTCCGGCGCCGGCACCGACACCGGCCCGGCGCTGACCCAGGTGGTGAAGCGCGTCCTGGTGTGGTGGATCGCCGTGCCGGCGGACCTCCGGAAGGGGGACGTGCTCGAGGTGATCTACGAGCCCCAGCCCGGGCAGGAGCCGCTGGTCAGCGCGGTCCGGCTGCAGAGCGCGAAGGCGGGCCGGACGTTCGAGGCCTACCGCTTCAAGCCGGCCGGCGGCCAGTTCGCGCGGTTCTACGACGCCGACGGGGGAGACCTGGAGCTCCGCCTCGACCCCTCCCCGCTGGACGGCTGGGAGCAGATCACCTCGCTCCTCAAGGACGGCCGGAAGCACAAGGGCGTGGACTTCAAGGCCCCCGTGGGCACGCCGGTGAAGGCGACCTTCGACGGCACCATCACCCGGAAGAACTGGTTCTTCCGCGGGAACGGCAACAGCCTCGAGGTGACCTCCTCGGGCCCGCCGCGCATGAAGGCGATCTTCCTCCACCTCTCCGAGCTGCCACGGACGCTCACCGTGGGAACCAAGGTGAAGAAGGGCGAGGTCATCGCCCACAGCGGCAACAGCGGCCACAGCTTCGCGCCGCATCTGCATTACCAGCTGATGTCCCCGTCCGACCGGGTGCTGGATCCGTTCGACGTGCACGCGACGCAGAAGGTGAGCCTCGCCGCGGCCGACAGGCCCGCGCTCATCGAGCAAGTCGCGAGGTGGCGGTCGATGATGACCGCGCGGGTTGCCGCGACGCCGTCTCCCCCAGTCGTTCCCGCGGCGACGACGACACCGACCGTGGGCGTGGCCGCGGGGGCGAGCGCTCCCGCCGCCACACCGGCGCGGTAACCGGCCATCCCTGGTTGCGCGTCGGCTGACTCCGGTCGCGGTTCTGGAACCACCCACGTGGCGTTCCGGCGTGCGCCCGGAGCGGCTGCAGGTCGAGAGCGGTCAGATCATCGACTCGATCCAGGAGCACTGGAGCAGAGCCAGCGACTCCTGGTCCCAGGTTCGGACCGCCGAGGACGAGGATTCCCTCCGGGCCCTCGAGGAGGTCCAGGCCCTCGCCTCCTCCGCATCTGGCGTCCTCAGCGCGATCGACTCACGCCGAGCCGGTACACCTCGGCGCTGGTCCATCCGGCCTGCCGCGCCACCTCGGTCGAGAGCGTCTTCAGCCGCTCACCCCGGGCAAGCCCCGCCTCGACCGCCGCCCGGACCTCGTCCTCGCTCCACCGGCCCGCCTCGGTCCGCCCCTCGACCAGCACCACCACCTCTCCGAGAGGCGGCTCGTCGCGATACCGCCCCGCGAGCTCGCCCAGCGTCCCGCGGACGAACTCCTCGTGGACCTTGGTCAGCTCGCGGGCGACCACGGCACGGCGCAGACCGAGCGTGGCCTCGAGGTCGGCGAGCGTCTCCCCCAGCCGCCGCGCCGACTCGTAGAGCACCAGCGTCGCGCGCAGCCCCGCCACCTCGTCCAGGACCGCCGTCCGATCCGGTCCCGAGCGCGGCAGGAAGCCGAGGAAGTGGAACCGGCCCGACGGTAGCCCCGACGCGCTGAGCGCCGCGATGACCGCGCTCGGCCCCGGCACGGGGACCACGCGGATGCCACGGGACACTGCTGCGGCCACCAGGGCCTCCCCCGGATCGCTGATGCCCGGGCTGCCCGCGTCGGTCACCAGCGCGCCGTCCTCGCCCGCCTCGAGGCGCGCCACGATGCTGCCGATCCGTTCCTTCTCCGCGAACGCGGGCAGGCTCAGCAGCGGCGCCTGCACCCCGAGCGATCGGAGCCAGGGCCCGGAGTGTCGGGTGTCCTCGCAGACGACGAAGGCGACGGCCCGCATCACCTCCACCGCGCGGGCGGTCACGTCCCCGAGGTTCCCGATGGGCGTCGCGACGAGGTGGAGAGTTCCGGCCATGAGGTCCCGGCCGGGGACGCTCTCACATCCCGGCGTCGAACGCCCCGGGCAGGTGCTCGATGACCGCGGCCGGGCCTCGCCCGAGGACGGTCATCACGTCGAAGCGGATCATCCGCCGGGGTGCGGGCCGTCGCTGCAGATACCGGAGCGCTGCGCGCACCACCCGCCTCTGCTTCTCCCGGGTCACCGTGAGCGACGGATCGCCGAACCGCGCCGAGGTCCGCATCCGCACCTCGACGAAGCACAGCACCTCGTTCCGCTCCGCGACGATGTCCAGCTCGCCTTCCCGCGCCAGCCAGTTCCGCTCCCGGATGCAGTACCCGGCGCGCTCCAGCCAGGCCACGCACCGCTCCTCGGCCTCCGAGCCCAGCCGCGATCGATCCACCTCGCCCATTCCCCACCCCCGACCTCGATCCGGCCTCGACTGTAGGGGGCGGGTCAGACGTTCAGGGAGCCCTCGGACATCGAGGCGAAGACCGGGTGCGCCGTGACGTGAAGCAGCTGCGTGCCGCCTCCCAGTCCCTTGAGCATCCGGCCCAGCATCGGGAGCCGGGCCTCGTCCATCCCGGTCGCCATGTCCTCGAGCAGGACCGGCATCGGCTCCTGCGAGACCAGACGTTCGAGGAGTGTGAGACGCAGCCCGAGCCACACCCAGTCCAAGTCGCGCGGTGCCACCTGGGCCACGGGGATCTGCTTTCCACCCACGCGTGCCAGGCCCTGACCATCGTAGGTGAACTCCAGGCCCTCCACGCGCCGCTCGGTCAGCGCGCTCACGTACTGCGCACACCGCTCGCCGATGCGAGCCGCGAGCGTCGGTGCATCGGTGGTGAGCAGATCTGCCGCGGCGCCCATCAGCACGGTCGTGAAGTCGCCGAGGCCGTCGGCCCCGCCCGCCGCCGGCACCCCGGGACCGGAATTCCGTCGAGGGGCAGGAGCGAGCGCCTCGCGCATCCGCGCCATCTCCCGCTCCACCT
>DASROG010000509.1:0-8258 GCA_035646995.1 Myxococcaceae bacterium | reverse complement strand
CACCTGGCGCTGCTGCGCGCCGCCGAGGCCCTCGGAGGACGGGTGGAGGGCGGACATGCCGGAGCGCTCGCCTTCTCCTTCCAGCCCGGACCGGTGTCGGCCGGCAGCCACGTGCTCGAGCTCGGGGCCTCCGCGCCGGCGTGCCTGGTGTTCCAGTGCCTCTTCTACCCGCTGGCCCTCGCCGGCGGCGGAGAGCTCCGGCTGATGGGGCTGACGCACGCGCCGAAGGGGCCCACCTACCATCACCTGGCCTGGGTCTGGCTTCCCCTGCTCGAGGCATACGGCCTGCGCGCCTCGCTATCGCTCCAGCGCGCCGGCTTCTGGCCGGAGGGAGTGGGCGAGTTCCGCGGCCAGCTCCAGGGGCCCGGCGAACCCCCGCTCAGGGTGGAGGTGCCGGCGCGAGGCACGCTCCAGGACGTCGAGGTCCGGAGCCTCGTCGGAGGGGCTCCGTTCGACGTCGCCGCCCGCCAGGCCCGCGCCGCCGAGAGCGCGCTGCGCGAGCGGGGCATCTACTGTCACGCCGAGAACCTTCCGCTTCCGGTGGGCAAGACCCCCGGGACGCTGGTCTTCATCCGGGCCCAGTTCGAGAACACCTTCGCCGCCTTCGCCGCGGTGGGTGCGCGCAACGCCGCGCCGGAAGAGGTGGGAGCCAGGGCCGCTCACGCGCTCGCCGACTTCATGCAGACGCCCGGCGCGCTGGACGAGCACCTCGCGGATCAGATCCTCATTCCCGCGGGGCTCCTCGCCACGGGCAAGCTCGGCGCCTCGACCCCGGGGACCACCCGCTTCACCGCCGCCCGCATCACGCCCCACCTCCGGGTCACCGCCGGGCTGCTGGAGGAGTTCCTCCCGGTGCGCGTGGAGGTGAAGGAGGAGGGCGAGGTGGCGGTTCTCCCGCGCGGCTCCGGCCTCTGAGCCCCGCGCCGCTTTGATGACCGCGCCGCGAGCGTGACCGACGCGTTCCGCTCTCGGGACCCGCGTGTCACCGTCCGGGCCAGGCTTCCGTGTCCACCTCGATGTCCACGGCACCGCCGTCACCGAGCTCCACGGCCGCGTCCAAGCCCGCCCCGGCAGATCGGACGGCCCGTGCCGTTCGAACCGGCTAGAGAAGCTCCCGTGCTCCGTCTGCTGGTCGCCGCGGTGGTCAACCTGCTCCTCCTGCTCGGCGCCGTCCTGCGCGCGCCGGCGCATCTGCTGCGGCGCCGACGCGCGCCGACCTACGTCCGCTTTCTCCTCAAGGGCGACCCCCCGTACCGCCAACCGCTCCAGCGCCGCTGGCCGTGGCGTCGCGAGCGGCATGCCCCGGGGCAGGTGACCTCGCTCCACCTCCTCGACGAGGCGCTCGACGCCCTGGCCACCGAGCCCGGGGTGAAGGGAGTCGTGCTCCAGGTCGAGCCGCTGGAGATGCCGGCCGGCAAGCGTGCCTGGGTCGCGGAACGGCTGGCCGCGTTCCGTGCCCGGGGCAAGGAGGTGGTCGGCACCGCGGTGAGCGCCGGGAACGGCGAGTACGCGCTCCTCTGTGCTGCCGACCGCATCGCGTTCCCCCGCGCCGGCCGGCTCGAGCTCAGCGGCTTCCTGGTGGAGGCCACCGCCGCGGGGCGCGCCTTCGAGCAGCTCGGCATCCGGCCGGAGTTCGTCCGGCGCGGTGAGCACAAGACGGCCCCCGAGCTCTTCATCCGCGCCGAGGTCTCACCCAACCAGCGCGCGGCGCTCGAGCAGTTCCTCGACGAGCGGCACGCGGAGCTGGTGGACGCGGTCGCCCGCGGGCGCCGGCTCTCGTCCGCGGAGGCTCGCGCCCGGGTCGACCAGGGGCCGTACAGCGCCACCCGCGCACAGGCGCTGGGCCTCGTGGACCTCATCGCCGACGACGTCGAGCTCCCCGCCGCGCTCGGGCTCGAGCGGGACGAGGACCGCGCGCTGGCCGGCGCCGCCGGCCTGGGGACCTTCGGTGACTGGGAGCGCACGCGCCGCTGGCCCCGCGTGGCCTGGATGCCGTGGCGGCGGCCCACGCGCCTGGCGGTGGTCCCGGTCTCGGGGCTGATCGCCCAGACCCCCTCGGGGGCACCGCCGGTGGGCCCCACCATCGCCGGCTCGGAGACGCTGGTCGCCGGTCTGCGCGCCGCGGCCCGTGATCGCTCCAGCCCCGCGGCGGTGCTCTACGTCAACAGCCCGGGAGGGAGCGCACTCGCCTCCGAGCTGGTCCTCGCCGAGGTCCGGCGCCTCGCCGCGCGCAAGCCGGTCATCACCTACGTGGACCGGGTGGCGGCCTCGGGCGGGTACATGATCGCGCTCGGAGCGAAGGAGATCTGGGCCAGCCCGGGAAGCATCCTCGGCAGCATCGGCGTGTTCGCCGGGAAGTTCGACCTTTCCGAGCTGCTGAGCCGGCTGGGCGTGCATCGCGAGGTCCTCACCCGCGGGCAGCACGCGGGCCTCATGACCTCGGCGCGCCCGCTGTCCAAGCCGGAGCGCGACGCGCTCGAGGCCGAGGTGGACGAGGTGTACGGCCGGTTCGTGGAGCTGGTCTCCGAGCACCGCAGGCTCACCCCGGAGGCGGTTCGCGCCCGCGGCGAGGGAAGGGTCTACACCGCCGCCCGTGCGCAGGAGGCGGGCCTGGTCGACGCGGTCGGCTCGTTCGAGGCCGCCTGCACTCGGGCCTTCGCCCTGGCCGGGCGGAGCCCCCGTCGCTTCGAGCTGCGTCCGTTCGGGCTGCCCCGGCGCCGGTTTCCGCTGCTCTCGCTCCTGCGCAACGCGCTCGCCCCCGCGGTGTACGCGCTCTGGTGGCCGGCCTGGACGGGCCCGGGGCTCCGGGGCACCGAGGACTTCGGGGCGGACCCTGACTAGGCTGGTCCCGCCGGTGCGCCTGCTGCCTGCCATCCTCCTCCTCGTCTCCGCGTGCGCCACGGCGCCGCGCACCTCGCCCGCCGAGGCCTACCTCGCCGCGCTGGAGCGCAACGACCTGGACACCGCCTGGTCCCTGACCTCCACCCGCTTCCGGCAGGGGACGGACCGCGCGGCGTTCGAGGCGCGGCTGTCCGACCCCGCGGCCCGCGCCGCCCACGTCGCCCGGGTGCGCACCGCGCTGGCCGAGGCCGCCCCCGAGCTCCTGGACGTGCCCCCTCTCGCCGGGCAGCCGGCCGGGGCAGTCCAGGCGCTGGCCCGGGCGGTGAAGGCAGGCGACTACTCCGAGGCCTGGCGCTGCCTCGCCGCCCCGGAGCGGTCCCGCTACACCCCCGACCGCCTGGCGCGCGACTTCGAGAGCGCCCCGGGCGCCGCCGAGCGGCTCTCCCGGGCGCTGGCCGCCGTGGAGCGCCCCGGCGAGACGACGGGCACCGAGACCCGCTGGCCGTTACCGACCGGCGGCGCGGTCCGGGTGGTGCTGGAGGACGGACAGCCCCGGGTGGCCGCGCTGGAGTGACCCCGCGGGTTTGAATTAAGGGGAGTGAGATGCCCACCGAGAAGGACGTGCTCGCAGCCCTGAGCACGGTGATGGACCCGGAGCTGAACGTGAGCCTGGTGCAGGCCGGGATGGTGAAGGGGGTCCGCGTCGACGGCGGCCGGGTCTCGGCCACCATCGAGCTCACCACCCCCGCCTGTCCCCTGAAGGGGAAGATCCAGGCCGACGCCGAGGCAGCGCTGAAGGCCGTTCCGGGAATCACCGGCCTCGACCTCACCTGGGGGGCCCAGGTCCGCGGCCAGCCGCAGGGCACCGGGATGCTCCCCGCGGTGAAGAACATCATCCTGGTCGGCGCCGGGAAGGGCGGGGTGGGGAAGAGCACCGTGGCGGTGAACCTCGCCGTCTCCCTGGCCAAGCACGGGGCGAAGGTGGGCCTCCTCGACGCCGACTTCTACGGCCCCTCGATCCCGATGATGACCGGGCTCTCCGACCAGCGGCCGGTCAGCCCCGACGGAACGCGGCTCGAGCCGCTGGAGACCCTGGGGATGAAGGTGATGTCCCTCGGCTTCCTGGTCGAGCCCGACCAGGCGCTGATCTGGCGCGGGCCGATGCTCCACGGAGCGCTGCAGCAGCTCATGCGCGACGTGAACTGGGGCGCGCTCGACTACCTGGTCATGGACCTCCCACCGGGCACCGGTGATGTTGTGCTCACCGTCTCCCAGAGCATCCGGGCCTCGGGCGCGGTGCTGGTCACCACGCCGCAGGACGTGGCCCTGGCAGACGTGGTCCGGGCCAAGCAGATGTTCGACAAGGTGCACGTCCCGGTGCTGGGCATCGTGGAGAACATGAGCCAGTTCATCTGCCCGCACTGCCACGCAGCGACTCCCATCTTCAATCACGGCGGCGGACGTCGGGCCGCCGAGCTGTTCGGCGTGCCGTTCCTCGGAGAGATTCCCCTCGAGCTGCGCGTGCGAGTGGGCGGCGACGAGGGCCGCCCGGTGGTCGCCGCATATCCCGACTCCGCCGAGGCCCAGGCCTTCATGGCGGTGGCCCGCGCGGTGGCCGGGCGGGTGTCAGTCGCCAACGGGCTCCGAGCAACTGCGGCGCCCGTCCCCGCCGCGAGCTAGGCTCTCGCGCGTGGTGGACGCCCCCCGGCACGAGGACCCGCTTGACGTGGACGCGCCGGACGCGGCCGGCGACGGCACCCGTGGCCCCATCGTCGAGCTGATGCGCAAGGTGGCCTTCGCCGGCCTCGGCGCCCTCTTCATGACCGAGGAGGGAATCCGCTCGCTCGCCGGCCAGCTGAAGCTTCCCAAGGAGGCGCTGGGATTCGTGCTCTCCCAGGCAGAGCGCACCAAGGACGAGGTGGGGCGGGTGCTCTCGGAGGAGGTCCGCCGCTTCCTCCGCTCGGACAAGCTCCGCGAGGAGTTCCTCCAGCTGCTCTCCGGGATGCGGGTGGAGGTCACCGCCCAGGTGAGGCTGGTGCCGGACCCCGAGCGCAAGGCCGGTGATCCGCCGCGGCCACGGGTCGAGGTCACGAGCGTCCGGACGAAGGGGCCGAGGAAGAAGTCGGAGTGATGTCCCCCAGCGCCGAGCAACCGGCGAGCCGGCGGGAACCGTCGCCGCTCCGGCGCCGGCTCGTTCCCCTCGCCCTGATCGCCCTGGGCTTCCTGCTCTGGAGGAGTCCGTTGCTGCCCCAGCCGCGGACCTTCGTGTGGGACCGACCGTTCGGTCTGTTGGTCGTCTCCGCCGAGGTGCAGCTCTGGCGCGGGGACACGCTCCTCGCCCGTGCCGAGTGGCCGGACGCCACCCAGGGCACACTGACCCAGGAGCTGACGCTCCGGGCCGGGCGCATCCGGGTGCTCAGCTTCGCCCGCCTGCGCGACGGCGCCGAGCGCCGCGGCACCCAGGAGCTGGAGCTGGGGTCGGAGCAGGTGGTGCACGCCCCACTCCTCCCTGGCGACCGTTGACCCGCCCGACAGGCGGACAGTAGACAGCCGGGCCGAGGCGAACATGGCAAACGAGCACGTGCTGGTCGTCGGTGCCGGGCAAATGGGAGCGGGGATCGCGCAGGTTGCGCTGACCGCCGGGCTCCGCGTCACCCTGGTCGACGTGACGAAGGACGCGGTGGAGAAGGGCGCCGGGCGCATCCGCTCGGGCCTGGGCAAGCTCCGGGAGAAGGGCAAGCTCGATGCTCACGCGGAGAAGACCGCGCTCGACCGGCTGGTGCTCGCGACGAACGTCCGCGAGGCCAGCCAGGTGGACCTGGCGATCGAGGCGGCCACCGAGAACGAGGAGCTGAAGAAGCGCATCTTCCAGGACCTGGACGCGGTCGTCCGGCCGAGCGGGGTGCTGGCCACCAACACCTCCTCCATCCCGATCACCCGCATCGCCGCCGCCACCCGGCGCCCGGAGGCAGTCATCGGGATGCATTTCATGAATCCGGTGCCGGTGATGCAGCTGGTCGAGCTCATCCGGGGCGCGGCGACCTCGGACGCCACCTTCGAGTTCACCCGGCTGCTCGCCCAGGCGATGGGCAAGACGGTGGTCACCTCCCGCGACTACCCTGGATTCATCGTCAACCGCATCCTCATCCCCATGCTCAACGAGGCGGCCTACGCCCTCATGGAGGGGCTGGGCACCGCCGAGGACATCGACACCGCGATGAAGCTGGGCACCAACCAGCCCATGGGGCCGCTGCAGCTCGCGGACTTCATCGGGCTGGACACCGTCCTCTTCATCGCCGAGGTGATGCACCGTGGCCTGGGCGACCCGAAGTACCGGCCGTGCCCGCTGCTGCGCCAGTACGTGGACGCCGGCTGGCTGGGCAAGAAGACCGGCCGCGGCTTCCACGTGTACGAGAAGTGAGGAGGGGAGCATGACCGAGGTGAACGTCCGGGTTCAGGTGGAGGGCCCGTTCGCGACGGTGACGGTGGACCGCCCGAAGTCGCTCAACGCGCTCGACACCCGGACGCTCCAGGAGCTGGAGAAGGCCGCGGCGGACCTCGCCGGGCGAGACGAACTCCGGGGAGTCATCCTCACCGGCGCCGGCGAGAAGGCCTTCGTCGCCGGGGCCGACATCGCGGAGATGAACGGGATGGACGCCGGCCAGGCCCGCCACTTCGGGGGGCTCGGGCAGCGAGTCATGGACGTCATCGCCGCGCTCCCGGTTCCGGTGGTGGCCGCGGTGAACGGCTTCGCTCTCGGCGGCGGCTGCGAGCTCGCCCTGGCGTGCGACTTCATCTACGCCAGCGAGAACGCGAAGTTCGGCCTGCCGGAGGTGAGCCTGGGGGTCCTTCCCGGCTTCGGCGGAACGCAGCGGCTCACCCGGCTCGTCGGCCGGGCGCGGGCCAAGGAGCTCATCTTCACCGGGGACATCATCGACGCGGCGAAGGCCAAGGAGATCGGCCTGGTGCTCCACGTCCTCCCCCTTCCGCAGCTGCTGGGGCATGCCCGCGCCGTGCTGGAGCGGATCGGCAAGAGGGGGCCGCTCGCCGTCCGCCGGGCCAAGGAGGCCATCGACCGCGGGGCAGACCTCGAGCTCGTCGATGGCCTCACCATCGAGCGCCAGGTATTCGTCGACCTCTTCGACTCCGCCGACCGGCGCGAGGGGATGAAGGCCTTTCTCGAGAAGCGGCCTCCGGTCTTCACCGGCCGCTAGGACTCCGATGGACTTCGAACTGACCGATCTGCAGCGAGAGACACAGCGCCTGGCCCGCGAGTTCGCCGCCCGGGAGCTCATCCCCCACGCCAGGAAGCTGGACGAGGAGCACCGCTTCCCCCACGAGGTGGTGAAGAAGCTCGCCGAGCTCTCGCTGCTCGGCGTGGCGGTGCCCGAGGAGTGGGGAGGGGCGGGGCTGGACAACGTGGCCTACGCCCTCTCCATCGAGGAGCTGAGCCGCGGCGACGCCTCGGTGGGGGTCATCTCCAGCGTCAACAACTCGCTCTACTGCGACCCCATCCTCAAGTTCGGCAACGAGGCCCAGAAGCGGGAGTGGCTGGTCCCGTTCGCGCGCGGGGAGAAGCTCGGTTGCTTCGGGCTCACCGAGCCCGAGGCCGGGTCGGACGCGGCCGCCCAGAAGACCACCGCCGTCCGCAAGGGCGACAGCTACGTCATCAACGGCAGCAAGAACTGGATCACCAACGGTCCGGTCGCCGACGCCATCGTGCTCTTCACCATGACCGACCGGGCCGCCGGGCACCGCGGCATCTCCGCGTTCATCGTCCCCAGCAGCACTCCGGGGTTCAACCGCGCCCACCCGGACCGGAAGATGGGCATCTCGGCCGCCCTGTCCTGCTCCATCTTCTTCGAGGACATGGTGGTCCCGGCGAAGAATCGCCTCGGCAAGGAAGGGGACGGGTTCAAGGTCGCGATGTCCACCCTGGACGGTGGACGCATCGGCATCGCCGCCCAGGCGATCGGCATCGCCCGCGCCGCGTTCGAGGAGGCCCTCCGTTACGCGCAGGACCGGAAGACCTTCGGCCAGCCGATCGCCAACCACCAGGCCATCCAGTTCATGCTCGCCGACATGGCTACCGAGATCGACGCCGCGCGGCTGCTCACCCTCAAGGCCGCGCTGATGAAGGACCAGGGCGCCCGGCACAGCGCCGAGTCGGCCATGGCGAAGCTCTACGCCAGCGAGATGGCCAGCCGGGTGGCGAACAAGGGGCTGCAGATCCACGGCGGCCAGGGCTACAGCAAGGAGTTCGACGCCGAACGCCACGTCCGCGACGCGCGGATCACCGAGATCTACGAGGGGACCAGCGAGATCCAGCGTATCGTGATCAGCAGCGCCCTCCTGAAGGAGTGACCATGCTCGTCCCGCTGCTGGTCGTCCTCGCCGCCGCACCCGCCGCTCCTGAC
>DASROG010000508.1:0-2329 GCA_035646995.1 Myxococcaceae bacterium | reverse complement strand
TCTAGGGCCCTGGTTGCCCAGGAACCTCGTCAGCGAGCGACCCGGGAGTCTGGGGCGGGCAGCCCCGTTTCGCCCCGGGTGGGGCGGAACGCTCCCTGCTGGCTCTTGCTCCGGGTGGGGTTTGCCGTGCCGGTCAGGTCGCCCTGACCGCGGTGCGCTCTTACCGCACCGTTTCACCCTTGCCTCGTGGCGCCGTTGCCGGCGTCCCGTGGCGGTCTATTTTCTGTGGCACTGTCCTTCGACTCGCGCCGACTGGCCGTTAGCCAGCACCCTTGCCCTGTGGAGCTCGGACTTTCCTCCCGCTGCCCCGTGCTGCGGCAGCCGGCGTTCACCCGGGCCACTCCGGCACCCTGGACTTATCGCGGCGGGGCGGTGGACGCCACCCAGGGTGACTTGCCCGGCCCTGCGGCCAGGTCGCGGGCGCCCTCCTCCGTCGATGGCGCGCCCCTGAGCCTCAGGCGGCGATTCGCGGAGCAGCCAGCTCGGGGGGCTGGGTGACCGGGGTGCCCCGGAGCCGTGCGTCCCGGAGCACGAGGACCCCTGCGGTGAGGAGATAGAGGGCGCCGCGGAGCCAGGACAGGCGCGTCACGTCGGCACCGCTGAACATCGGCCCTGCGAACTCCCCGCCGAACGTGTTCTGCGCCGTGTGCATCAGCAGCGGCAGGAGGACGACGCCGCTCGAGCGCTGGTACAGCCAGCCGAACACCACCGAGGCGGAGAGGATGCCGATGGCTCCGGGCAACACCTCACCGGGACGCGCCAGCAGGAGTGGGAGGTGCCAGGCGAACCACACCACGCCGACGGCGAGGCTGGCCTGGAGCATCGGCCGTCGCTCGGCGACCCGGGCCAGGGCGAGTCCGCGCCAGGCGGGCTCCTCGCCCAGTGGACCCCCGAGCACCATCACCAGCGGGAACACGACCAGGAGCGACGGCCAGCCGGCCCAGGTCTCCGGCGGCGGCGGTCTCGCTCCCAGCGCCACATTGGCCGCGATGCCGAGCAGGGTGATGAGCAGCGGGAAGAGCAGGGCGAAGGCGTAGAGCGACGGCGCGGCCCGCCAGCGGAGGAGCGTCCGGGCCCAGGTCTTCAGCCCATCGAGGCCGCCGGCCAGCGCGGTGACGATGACGGCCGCGACCAGCGGGCCATACGGGTCGAGACCCTTCTCGCCACCGGCATGAAAGAGGCCCACGAGGTAGGCGCGCCAGGAGAGAGGGAAGGCGAGCGCGTAGAAGGCGGTCACCGGATGCGCGCGGACGAGCTGTCGGAATCGCGAGAACATGACGTGGAGTTCGTGCTGCTCGCCTGACGCGCGGGTGCGCCCGTGATTTCATCCGACCGGACGCCCCAGGGCGTGGCCGGCCTCCGCCGTGGATGCCCGACGGGGCTCCGTCACGTGACGACGCGCGAGCGTCCGTGGCGCTTCGCGACGTGTAACAGCCTTCTAGGCGTCGCGGGCGGGGTGCGGCCTCGTGCCTCGGCCCGTATCCTCCGGGACCGCTCGCCCGTCTCTGCCCGCATGATTGACGACACGACACCCCGCGCCGTCCAGGCCGCCTGGCGCGACTTCCAGGCGGAGCTCGAGCCGCTCCGGCCCACCCTCTACCGCTACTGCCGTCATCTCACCCGGAGCCCCTGGGATGCCGAGGACCTGGTGCAGGATGCATTCGCAAGGGCCTTCGCCTCTCTTGGAGCGCTCCAGGAGCCTCCGAGAGACCCCCGGGCCTGGATCTTCCGCGTGGCCTCGAATCTGTGGATCGACCGGGTGCGCCGGCGGACGCCCAGCCCGCCCCCGCCCGATGCGGAGGGTGGCGCACCGTCCCGGGCGGTTCGCGAGGCCGCCGGCACGCTCCTGGTGCAGCTCTCGCCGCAGGAGCGGGCGGCGGTGGTGCTCAAGGATGCCTTCGACGTCTCGCTGGAGGACATCGCCGACATCCTGTCCACCTCGGTCGGCGCGGTGAAGGCCGCGCTGCACCGCGGTCGGGGGAAGCTCGCCGACCCCGACCTCGAGCCCGAGCGCACCCCGGTTCCCGCCGTGCTCGACGCCTTCTGCACCGCGTTCAACGCGGGGGACCTGGACCGCGTGGCCGCGCTCCTACTCGACGGCGCCGCGGTGGAGGTGGTGGGCGCCTCGCTCGTCCACGGACGGGAGAAGGCCCGGACCACCGTGCTCCCCGGGATGTTGCTCGGCAGTGCCCGGATGGCGTCCCCCGAGGACGGCGGCCGCGGCGACGGCATCGACCCGCGCTTCGTCCAGGGCGTGCTCCCCAGGCCCGCGCGCGTCGAGCTGCGCCACGTCCACGGCGAGCCGCTTCTCCTCTCCTGGTACCAGCAC
>DASROG010000507.1:0-2372 GCA_035646995.1 Myxococcaceae bacterium | reverse complement strand
TCGCTGGACAGCTCCGCCTCGAGCTCGCCGGCCCCCGCCCGGAGCGCTTCCACCTCGGCCCCGAGCTCGGTGCGCGCCTTGTCCCGCTCGGCCTGCGTCTGTGCCAGCTGCGCCGAGAGCTGGTCCACCCGTCCGCCCAGCTCGGTCTTGAGGGTCAGGCTCTCCCGGGTCGCCGTGGCCAGCTTCTGGGACAGCTCGGTCTGCCTTCGCCCCGCGGCCTCGGTGAACTCCTTGAATCGCGCCTCGGCCTGCTTCAGCTGCTCGCTCTTCGCCTGCGCGTCACGCGCCGCCGCGTCGCGCTCGCGGGCCCGCTCGGCCGTGGACTCCGCCAGCCGCGCCCGCGCCTCGTCCAGCTGGGTGGTCAGCCCGGTGAGATCGCCCCGGAGAAGCTCCTCCTGCCGTGCGGCCGAATCCTGGAGCTGCCGGAGCTTCTCCTCGAGGTCCGTCCGCGCGTCCTCGGTCTGCGCGAGCTGCCCCGACAGACGGGTCACCTCGGCGACCCGCGTGCCCAGCTCCTGCTTGGTGAGCGACAGCAGCTCCACGTGGTCCGCCAGCTCGTCCTGCGTCCGGGCCAGGTCGGCGTCGAGCGCCGCGCGCGCCGCCGAGGTCGACTCGAGCTCGGCTCGCGTCCCCCCATGCCGTTGCCGCTCCTGCGCCAGCTCGGCCGCAGTCGCGTCCAGCTGGCCGCGCGTGTCCACCACCAGGTTCTCCGCCCGGTCCAATGAGGCCCGGGTGTCGGAGAGGATCTGCTGGGTCGCGGACAGCTCGCCCTGCAGCGCGAGCTTCTCCGCCTCCACCGCGGCCAGCTTGGCCTCCAGATCGGTCCCCCGGGCGCGGGCGTCGCGCAGCTGGCTGTCCGCCTCCTCGAGCTCGCGCACGAACTCCTCGGCCTGCTGGGCCCGTTCGGCCAGCTGCTCCTGCGCGGTGGCCAGCGCGTCCTCGGTCCGCGCGAGCGCCTCCTTGAGCCGGGTCCGCTCCGCCTCCACCTGGGCCCGTGCGCTCCGCTCGGCCTCGAGCGTGGCGGTGGTCTCGGTGAGGTTGGTGGTGAGCCTCTTCACCTGACTGCCCAGCTCCGTCTCGCGCTCCTCGAGAATCGTGCGGGTGGACTCCAGCTCGCCCTCGAGCTCGCCGATGCGCTCGAGCTTGGCCTGCACCTGGGCGTGCATCTCGGCCTCGACGCTCTCCCGCTGCTCGTGCGCCTGCGCCAGCTCTCGCTCCAGGGCGGCGGTCCGCGCGTCGCGCTCGGCGAGCCGGTCCGCCATCTGCTTCCCCAGGTGCTCGAGCTCGAGCTTGAGGTTCTCGCCCGCGGTCTCCGCGGTGAACAGACGCTGCTCCAGGCCCTGCACCTGCGCGGCGTTCCGCGCCTCCGCCTGCTCGTGCTCCTGGGTGAGCCGGGCGACCTCTGCCTCTGCCCGGTCCGCGCGCGTCTCGCCCTTCTGCGCCCGGGTCTCCAACGCCTGGACCGTGGACTCGCGCTCGGCGCGCGTCTCGGCGAGGGTCTTGTCCAGCTCGGCGATGCGCCCGGCGTTCTCCGCGTCGTGGGCGTCGCGCTCGTGGGTCGTGCGCTCCAGGGCGGCGCGCGTCTCGGCGAGGTCGCGCTCCGCCGTCTCCGCCCGACCGGTCATCGTCGCCAGCCCGCTGGAGAGCGTCTGCTCCTTCACCTCGAACTCGAGCGTGGCCACGCCCAGCACTCGCTCCAGTCGCTCGGCCTCGGCGAGCCCGCGCTCCACCGCCTGCCCCTTCTCGGCCAGCTCCTGCTCGCGGGCGACCAGGTCGCGCCGCAAGTGCGCGACGTCCTTCTCCTTGGAGGCCACCACCTCGATGAGGTCCTTCTCGGTGGCGAACTTCTGGAGCAGGAGGTCGTCGATGGTGGCTCCGTGCTCCCGCTCCTTCTGGAGCATCGCCGCCTGCGCCTCGTTGAAGCGGCGGAGCAGGTCGTCCACCTGCATCTTCAGGCCCTGGAGCTCGACGTCCTTCTCGTGCAGCCGGTCTTCGACGCTGAGGAGCTCCCGCTCGCGGACGGTCCAGATCTCCGAGATGCGGGCCAGCTGCGCCTCGCGCAGCTTGAGCTCGTCCCGGAGGATCTGGATCTTCCCCTCGGGCGTGCCCATCGATTCGCGCCGCGGCGGCGTCCGCCGCAGCTTCTGCGACTCCGCGAGCAGCTCCGCCTTCCGGTCGGCGACCGAGGCGAAGGTCCGGTCGAGGAAAGCCCGGTCCTCCTCGGTGAAGGCGCTTCGCCGCTCGCGCCGCGGCAGCCGCGGAGGACTGCCCGGCGGCGGCGCCCGCAAGGGCGGCGGCGCCGGGGGCATCTCCCGCGTCGGCGTGGGATGACTCTCGCCGCTCAGCGCCTCGTCCAGCGAGCGGTCCATGTC
>DASROG010000506.1:0-4534 GCA_035646995.1 Myxococcaceae bacterium | reverse complement strand
CCCAACGACGCCTTCTTCGTCCGCTACCACCTGCCGCGCATCCCCGAGGTCCCCGTCGGGGAGTGGAAGCTGGAAGTCGGCGGCGACTCGGTGGAGAAGCCCTTCACCCTGGACCTGCCGGCGCTCCAGCGCGAGTTCGAGCAGGTGGAGCTGGCGGCGGTCTGCCAGTGCTCGGGCAACCGCCGCGGACTCTCCGACCCTCACGTCGCCGGGGTGGAGTGGGGCATCGGCGCGATGGGCAACGCCCGGTGGAAGGGCGTGCGGCTGAAGGACGTCCTGGCCAAGGCCGGCCTGAAGAAGGAGGCACTGGAGGTCGCGTTCGACGGCGCGGACCACGGCTCGCTCGAGGCCACCCCGGACTTCCAGAAGAGCCTCCCGATCTGGAAGGCGAACGACGAGAACACCCTCATCGCCTGGCAGATGAACGGTGAGCCGCTGCCCCACTGGAACGGCGCCCCGGTCCGCCTGGTGGTCCCCGGTTGGACCGGCACCTACTGGATGAAGCACCTGGTCTCGATCCAGGCCATCTCCCAGCCGTTCAAGAGCTTCTGGATGACCACCGCCTACCGGATCCCGAAGGGCAAGTTCCCGATCGTCGATCGCTTCCTCTCGCAGGAGACGGACGCCAACACCCCGATCACCGAGATGGTGGTCAACTCGCTCCTCACCAGCCCACGCGAGGGGCAGCGCTTCCGCCCCGGCCAGCGCGTGGAGGTGAAGGGCATCGCCTGGGACAACGGCTCGGGGATCCGCACCGTCGACGTCTCTGCCGACGAGGGCCGCACCTGGCAGACCGCCACGCTGGATGCCGACTCCGGGCGCTTCTCCTTCCGCGGCTTCCGTCACGCCTTCAAGGCTGGCGCGAAGGGCGACGTCACCATCCTCGCCAAGGCCACCAACCGGCAGGGCTCGTCCCAGGCCTTCGAGCTGGTCTTCAACCCGGCCGGCTACCACAACAACGTCCTCTCCCGGGTGAAGGTCCGGGTCGGATAGGGGCACGCCCATGACCGCGCTCATCGCTCTGGTCCTGCTCGCCGCGCCTCCGGGGTACCCGGACGAGAACCGGGTCCAGCTCAAGGAGGGACCTGCCCGCGACCTGGTCCTCGGCCGCTGCGCCGCCTGCCACAGTCAGGACTACATCCCGATGAACTCGCCGTTCCTCGACCGCAAGGGCTGGGAGGCCGAGGTCAACAAGATGGTCAAGGTCTACGGCGCACCGATGCAGCCGGACGAGATGGCGAAGATTGTCGATTACCTCGCCACCAACTACGGGAAGAAGTAGCCCGCCCTGGCCGGATCGGTCCGGCGGGTTAGCTTGGCCCGCCACATGGACCGGACCCGCCTCGATGGACCGCAGATCTTCTCCTGGCTCCTGGTGGGGCTGGCCCTGGTGCTCCTCTGGGCCATCCTCCAGCCCTTCTGGTCCGCGCTGTTCCTGGCCGCGGTGCTGGCGGGGGTCTTCGCCGGGCTCCAGCGACGCCTTGCGCGGAAGCTCGGTGGCCGCGCGAGTCTCGCGGCGGGGCTGCTGACCCTCCTGGTGCTCCTCGCCGTCGTGCTCCCCTTCGGTGGGATCGTCGGCGTGCTCACCAAGGAGATCATCCAGGTGATCGACTCGTTCCGCGGCACACTCCAGGAGTACGGGGTGGAGGGCCTCGTCCAGCGGCTGCCCGGACCTCTCAGGGCCATCGCCGGACGGGCGCTGCAGAGCTTCGGTGACGGCGGCCAGAGCTGGGTGCAGATGGTCCAGTCACAGAGCGGCAAGGCGGCGACCGCAGTGACCAGGTTCCTCTCGGCCACCTCGCGGGCGGTCCTCGAGGCCGTGCTGATGTTGATCGCCTTCTACTTCCTGCTGATCGACGGGCACCGGCTGGTCGGGTGGCTCGAGCGGGTGACCCCGCTTCCGCCCGGACGCTTCCGGAGCTTCCTCTCCGAGTTCCGCGGCGTCTCCCGCGCGGTGGTCATCTCCACGGTGGGGACCGCGGCCGTGCAGGCTGCGGCGGCGCTGGTGGGCTACCTGATCGCCCGGGTGCCGAACGCCATCTTCTTCACCCTGGTGACCTTCTTCATGTCCTTCATCCCCTCGGTGGGGGCGGGCAGCGTCCCGCTGGTGGTCTCCATCGTGCTGTTCGTCCAGGGTCGCGTCGGGTGGGGCATCTTCATGATCGCCTGGGGCATCCTGGTCGTGGGGCTCATCGACAACGTCGTGAAGCCGCTGTTCATCAAGGGCGGGGTGGAGATGCACGGCGCGGTGGTGTTCTTCGCCCTCATCGGCGGCCTGGCCGCGTTCGGACCGGTGGGCCTGATCGCCGGCCCGCTGGTGGTGGCGTTCTTCATCGCCATCAGCAGGGCCTACTCGGGTGCGGACGCACGCGCGAGCTGACCGGCCGGGCTCACCCGGCCCGGCGCGGGACCTTCAACGCGTCGCGGGAAGTGCCTTCCTGCTCACCGCTGCGCCTCCAGGAACGACCGCAGCTCCGCGGTGACCGCCTCGGGGGCGTCGATCGGCGACATGTGTCCCGCGCGCGGAATCCGCACCAGCCGTGCGCCGGCAATGGCCGCGGCGAGCTCCTCCGCGCGCGCGGGAACAGTGGCGACGTCCTCCTCCCCCACCATCACCAGGGTGGGGCAGCGGATGGCGGGCAGCAGCGGCGTCGCGGGCTCCCGCTGCAGCACGCCCTCCACCGCGCGGATCATCGCCCTGGCGTCCACCTTCAGGAGGTGGTCTCTCCACGTGCGGAGGGCCACGGCCCGGGCGGGGTCCCGCCGTGCGCTCGCGCCGTGCATGATCGCCTGCACGCGTCCCAGCACCGGCCGCGTCCCGAACCAGCGCGCCACCCACTCCAGCCGGCGGTACCGCGGAAGGTTCTCCGGCGGCTCCGGGCCACCCGAGGTGTCGATCAGGACGAGCGAGCGCACCAGCTCGGGACGGCGTGCCGCCAGTCGCATCCCCACGAAGCCCCCCATCGACATGCCGATGAAGTGCACCGGGCCCAGCTGAAGCGAGGCGATGAGCGCCGCCGCATCCTCGGTGAGCGTGTCCATGTCCAGGCCGGTGGTCGGCGCCTCGCTCTCCCCTTGTCCGCGGTGGTCGTAGGCAACGCAGCGGAAGCGCGTGCGCAGCGGCGTGATCTGCGCGTCCCACATCCGCAGCGAGTAGAGCAGGCCGTGGGAGAACACCACCGTCGGCCCGCTTCCGCCCGAGTCTTCCACCGCGAGCCGGACACCGTTGCACAGGATGCGGGCCGCCATCGGGCGGTAGCCTAGTCGTTCGCTCGGGTCGCGGTCGTGCGGTGAATAGCCGCCTGCGTCAGGGCGTCTCGCCAGGGCAAGGAAGGACGGAACCGACGATGCGCAGGATGCTCTTCATGGGTTGCGTGCTGCTCGCCGCCTCGGGCTGCGTGGTCCGCGAGGTGCGCCAGGCACCGCCGCCGGTGGTGTACCGCGAGCCACCGCCGCCTCCGCCGGTCTACGCGCCGCCCCCTCCGCCCGCCGCCCCGGTCGTCGCCCAGGACCAGGAGTGGGAAGCGGTCGCGATCGAGCCGGCGTTCGATCAGCCGGCGCCGGTGGCCATTCCCTGGGCGCCTCCGCCGATGCTCTGGGACCCGCCGCCTTCCCGGCCGTGGTTCGACGCGGTCTGGGTTGGCGGCCACTGGACCTGGTGGAACGGCGAGTGGGTCTGGGCCCGCGGGCACTGGGCTCGTCCGCCCAGCTCGGGGTGGGTCTACGCCGAGCCGTACTACGAGTACCGCGGCAACGTGGTGGTCTTCGTCGCCGGCTTCTGGAGGCCCGTGACGCGGGTCTTCGTCCCCCCGCCGCCGACCGTGTACATCCCGGTGGTCCAGGTGCGCGTGGTTCACGTGGGTTATGCGCGGCCCATCGGTCCGCACGGCGTCTTCGTTCCGCCCCCGCCCGGGTCGCAGCCCGGCGTCATCGTGCCCTGCCCGGTGGGAACGCCACCCGCGGTGGTGCTCAGCGCGCCTCCCGTGGTGCGTCCCGGGATGGTGATCCGGCACGTGCCGCGCGCCGGGGTGGTGGAGGTGGTCGCGCCCGCCGGGGTGACCCGCGAGGGACGGCCGGTCACCGCGCAGGCACCGGTCGTCGCCCACGACGCGGCCTCCGTGCACCCGGTGGTGGTCGCGCCGCCGCCGCCCATCCGGAACGCCGGCCCGCGCGGGGTGAAGGAGCCCGTTCCCTTCCCCTCGCGGAACGCGCCCGCGACCGTGGGTGGAGATCCGGTCACGAGGCCGGTTCCTGCTCCCTCGAGCGCTCCGGCCCCGTCCGGCACCGGCACGGTCTCGGTGCAGCCGGTGCCGCCCGCCCCGGCGGGCCAGCCGCCGGTCCAGCCGGTGCTCCGCCCCGAGTCCATGGGCGGCAGGGGCAACCCGCGCCCCTGGTCGAACGGGGATGACCGCCCCGGGAACGAGCCGATTCTCCGCCCGGTGCCGCGGGCCGAGACGATGGGCGGCGGCGGCGCGACCACCACCGGGTGCACGGAGGCCGCGTCGTGGGCGACGACCGGTGCCTGCGCGGTGAC
>DASROG010000505.1:0-6134 GCA_035646995.1 Myxococcaceae bacterium | reverse complement strand
CGGGAGGGGACCTGTGCAGCCGAGGGGCCGCCCGAAAACCGACCGAAGGGTCCGAAATCATTGAGATTTCATCGAGCAAGGTGTGGCGCGATCGTCACGGTGGTTGCGAGCGATGCACCGAGGTCGGGGTGGTGCACCCGCCCACCTCTCCTCCGCCTGGTGCCTTCGCCGGCCGGGGCCTCGCTCACGTCGACCGTTTCCCCCGCGTCGCCGGGCGGAGGGCCCCGGGCCTTTCGTCCCGCCCCGCTGGCGAGGGTGAACGCGGGTGGCTCCCGGCGAGTGCGAGTCGGCCCGAGGCACCACGCTCCCCCCGAGCTTCCGCGCGGCAGCAACCGTTCACCGACTGCTGAAGGTCCGGACGCGCGAGGGGCCGCGCTAGGAGCCGGTGCGCGAGCTCGATGCCCTACCCCGAGGCGTCCGGTCCTGTCAGCCTCCGCTCGTGACGCGAGGTGATGGGAACGAGCCGCCCCGACCGGTGAGCGCAGGAGTCGCCGGGTCGCGCGATCGCACTGTCCTCCTCGTCACCGCGCTCCTCCGTTCCACCGGCACCAGCCTGGTGGGCGTGCTCCTCGGGGTCTACCTCGCCAGGCTCCGTCTCGATCCTTCGGAGGTCGGCCTCGTCGTCGGTCTCGGTCTCGCGGGGGCCGCCGTCGCTGCGCTCCTGGTCACCATCGCCGGGGATCGCCTCGGCCGCCGTCGGTCCCTCGTGGCCCTGGCCTGCATCGGTGCGGCCGGGACTCTCGTCGCCGCGTCCTCCTCCCGGGTCGACGCGCTCGCGGTTGCCGCATTCGTGGGCATGCTCAACGGCATGGGGCGGGACCGGGGCGCGGCGCTCGTGCTCGAACAGGCCATCCTGCCCAGCGTGACCGGGGAGGCCCGTCGTACGGTCGGCTTCGCCTGGTACAGCGCCGCGCAGGACGTCGGCCACGCCATCGGTGCGCTCCTCGCCGGCACACCGCTGCTCCTCCAGCGCTGGGCGGGCGCCGATCCGCTCTCGGCGTTTCGCTGGGTGCTGGCGACGAACGCGGTGCTGCTTCTGGTGACTGCCCTGCTCTACCTGGGGCTCTCTCCGGCCGCCGAGCGCGCCGCCACGCCGCGGGCCTCTCCTCCTTCCGCGCAGACCCGATCCGCGCTGTGGAGGCTGTCGGCGCTGTTCGGGCTGGACAGCCTGGCGGGCGGATTCCTCACCACCGCGCTCCTGTCCTTCTTCTTCTTCGAGCGGTTCGGCGTTTCCGAAGGCGCCATCGGGCTCCTCTTCTTCGGTGCCCGGGTCGCCAACACCGCCTCGCACTTCGGAGCGGCGTGGATCGCCGCCCGTATCGGGCTGGTCCGGACGATGGTCTACACCCACCTGCCCAGCAGTCTGCTGCTCCTCACCGTCCCCTTTGCGCCCAGCTTCCCGGTGGCCGCGGCCCTCTTCCTCCTCCGGGAGGGCCTGGTGGAGATGGACGTCCCCACGCGCCAGTCCTACGTCATGGCCATCGTCCGCCCCGAGGACCGGACCTTCGCCTCGGGGGTGACCAATCTGGTGCGGCTGGGGGGCTGGGCCGTCGCCCCGGCGTTCGCCGGCGCGCTCATGCAGGGAGCATCGCTCGGAGCGCCGATCTTCGTCGGGGCAGGAATGAAGATCCTCTACGACGCCCTTCTCTTCCTGGCCTTCAAGGAAAGACCTCCGCCGGAAGAGCTCACGGGCTGATCTCCTCGCTGGCCTGGAGCAGCCGCTCCAGGACCGGGGTGAGCTCCCCAGGACCGAACCGGCCTCGATACGGGACGCCGTTGACGAAGAGAGACGGGGTGCCCGGGAGCTGGAGCTGCTCGGCACTCCGGAGGTCTCGCCGGATCCGACCGATCACCTCCTCGCTCGTCCCGTCCTTCTCGAAGCGTTCGAGATCGAAGCCGAACTCCTCCGCGAGCAGGCCGAAGAGCTCGGGGGAGAGCTCGCTCTGGTGGGTGTACAGCGCGTCGTGCATCGGCCAGAACCGTCCTTGTCGGTCCGCGGCCTCGGCCGCCTGCGCCGCCGGGAGCGCGTAGGGGTGGACCTCGGTCAGGGGAAAGTTCCGGAACACGAGGCGCAGGTCGGGGCCGAGGGCGCGCTGCGCCTCGTGGATGGCCACGAACGCCCGGGCGCAATACGGACACTGATAGTCCCCGTACTCGAGCAAGGTGAGCCTCGCCAGGGCGCTCCCCTGCACGTGATCGTCGGACCGAATCTCGAGCTCAGGATGCATCTGGCGTCTCCCTTCGGACCTTCGACTGCCGGATGACGCCAAGATGCGCATCCCGGAGCCTGGCGCGCCGGGCCGCACGACCGTCCGCCAAGCCTGCGCCCTGTAGCCAACCTGATCGCTCGCCGCGTCGATCGCGAGCTCAGGCGGCCTCACCTCGCTCTCGAAGGGACCACGCTCACCTTCGCCATCATCCCCGCCTACTCCTGGCGACCGTTTCTCCGCCGGGCGTCGGGGGCGACGCGGCATTCTGTCGGCTTTTGCCCGAATGCGCCCGCGAGCCGGGCTCCCCGTGCCAATCGACGTGGCGTCGGCGAGCGCGGCCAGCATCTTGACCCCGACGGTCGACGGAGGTCGTGCACCGTCCAGAATCCACAGTGGCTCGGCTGAGCCGAGGCGAGGTGTGACACATGCAAGCTTCGATTCCGCAGCAGATGAAGGCCGTCGCCATCGACCGTTACGGCGGCCCCGAGGTCCTCCAGGTCACCACCCTCCCGGTTCCCTCGCCGGGTGCCGACGAGGTGCTCATCCGTCTGGATGCTGCCGGGATCGGGGTCTGGGACCCGGAGGTTCGGTCGGGCGCGTTCGAGATCGGCGAGCGCCGCTTCCCCAAGATCATCGGGAACGACGGTGCCGGTCAGGTCGCCGCGGTGGGCTCGCGGGTGAAGCGCGTGGGTCCCGAAGACCGCGTCTACGCCTACTCGATGGAGGGCGGCTTCTACGCCGAGTACGTGGCGGTGAAGCAGGGGAACGTGGCGCCCGTTCCCCAGGGGCTCGATAACGAGCAAGCCGGAGCGCTGGGCGCCGACGGCATCACCGCGCTCCGGGGGCTGGACGATGCGCTGCACATCCGGCGCGGAGAGAAGCTGCTGGTCTTCGGCGCCAGCGGTGGGATCGGGCACCTGGCGGTGCAGCTCGCGAAGCGCCTCGGAGCCGAGGTCTTCGCCGTGGCCTCGGGCGAGGATGGGGTGGCCCTGATGCGCCGGCTCGGCGTGGACCAGGCGGTGGACGGGAAGCACGGCGCCGTGGTCGACCGGCTCCGCAGCTTCGCTCCGGAAGGGCTCGACGCCGCCCTGGTCCTGACCGGCGGCAAGGGGCTCGAGACGGCCCTCGCGCAGGTCAAGAAGGGCGGCAGGGTCGCGTACCCCAACGGCGTGGAGCCGGAGCCCGAGGCGCCGAAAGGCGTCACCCTCCGGGCCTACGACGGCGAGTCGGGCCCCGAGGCGCTCGACCGCCTCAACGAGCTCGTTTCCCAGGGACCCTTCCACGTCGAGGTGCGCTTCTACCGGCCGGAGGACGCGGCGCAGGCCCACCGCGACGTGGAGAAGCACCACCTCGGGAAGTTCGCTCTGCGGATGCGCTGACCGTCCCGGCGGACCCGCGAAGCTCCACTCCGCGACGCCTGCACCGAAGGCGGCGCCTCCCGAAGCTCGTTGCGTCGACGGAGCCGAGCGTCCGAAAAAAGTCCGCTCCGAACGGACCGGTTCGCGATGGGCGACGAGGCGATCCCGCAATGCTTTGCGCTTGTCAGACACCGACCGACAGGTACGGCTGTCTCCGATGTGAAATGCGTTCGGATCGGCTGGTCAGATCTCGCCGAACGTGCTCTGTAACCGCTTGATGGGAGCTCGTTCGTGGATCGCGCTGTCGCTCGCGCTGGCAGCCTGCGATGGCTCGATCACCGGCGGCCGATCGTCGTCCTCAGGACCTCCCGGCGGACCTCCGGGCGCACCACCGACCGAACCTCCGGTGCAGACCGACGATGGCCGCTTCGTCTGTGACGATCGCGTCCATCCGGCGGTCACGGAGGCCCGGCGGCTCACCGCGCTCGAGTACCAGAACTCGATCGCCGTGCTCTTCGACGGGCGCCTCACGCCCAGCGCCCAGTACCCGGGCACGGTGGGCAAGTCGGTCACCGGCTTCTCCACCGAGCCCGCGTACAACGACATCGGTGCCGGTGGAGCCGAGCAGCTCATGTTCGCCGCCGAGGACGTGGCGCTCCAGCTGCCCGCGGCCCTGCCCCAGCTGCTCCCCTGCGCGAGCTCGACGCCCGGCGAGCCGTGCGTGAACACCTTCCTCGACGTCTACGGCACGCGCGCCTACCGCCGGCCACTCTCCGCCGCAGAGCGCGCCGAGCTCCTCGACGAGTACCGCGCCGGCGTGGCCTCCGGCGCGAGCTTCTCCGAGTCGATGGCCATGGTGGTGGACCACCTGCTGCAGATGCCTCAGTTCCTCTACCTGGCCGAGCAGGCCGCCGGCGGCGAGCGGGCTCTCGACGGTTACGAGCTGGCCAGCCGGGTGTCGTTCATGCTGACCGGCGCCATCCCGGACGATGCGCTGCTCGCCGCAGCTCCCGACCTCAACGACCCCGCCACGCTGACCGCGCAGGCAACCCGGCTGCTCGCCTCGCCCCGCGCCAACACCACCCTCGCCCGCTTCTTCCGGGAGTGGACCGGGACCGCTCGCCTCACCCCGGGCGACAAGGACCAGACGGTCTTCCCCTTCTTCAACGCTGCCTACGCCCAGTCGATGAACGACTCCTTCGACCGGTTCGTCCTCGACCAGGTCCGGAACCAGGGGACGCTGCGAACGCTGCTGCGAACCACCGACGCGTTCGTCGACTCCACCATGGCCTCCTTCTTCGGGGTGAGCCCGCCGCCCGCGGGCCAGTGGGCCAAGATCGCACTCGACGGCAACCGCTACTCCGGGGTGGTGACGCAGCCGGCGATGCTCGCCTCGCTCGCTCACTCCAGCGAGCCGTCGTTCGTCTTCCGGGGCAGGTTCATCCGCAAGCAGCTCCTCTGCGAGAACCTGGGGATGCCGCCGGCGAACGCCCAGGCGACCTTCAACACCATCCCCCTTCCGCCGGACCCCACCGGCAAGGACATCTCTGCGGCGGTGGTGGCCCGCAGCGAGTGCTCGGGGTGTCACCGGCTGCTCAACCCCGCCGGCCTGGCCCTCGAGCAGTTCGACGCCCTGGGGCGCTGGCGCACCACCTACCCCGGCGGGAAGACCATCGACCCGTCGGGCGTGCTGCCCGCCGTGGGGTCCAGGCCGGGCGTCGCCGGGCACGACCTGACCTTCACCGATCAGATCTCGATGATGGAGCAGCTGGCCGGGGAGCCCCAGGTCGCGACCTGTCTCGCGACCCAGGTGTTCCGCTTCACCTTCTCGCGGCCGGACACCTCGTCCGACGTCTGCGCGATCCAGGACGTCGGAGACGCGGTCCGCGCATCGGGAGGCACGCTGAGCTCGGCCCTCCTCGCGATCACGGGCACCGACGCCTTCACCCACCGGAGCGACCAGTGAGTCAGAGGATCGATCGCCGGCGTTTCCTGGTGGGCTCGGGCGGCGCGCTGCTGGCGCTCCCGATGCTGGAGGCCTTCGCCCCGCGCACCGCCTTCGCCCAGACCGCCGCGCCTCCCAGGCGCCTGGTGGTGGTGTTTCATCCCCACGGCCGGGTCGTCGGCCCCGGGAGCGCTGAGAACTGGTCTCCGCGGACCACCACCGGAGCGTTGCCCCCGGTGGGAACCGCGCCCAGTCCCGCGCTCGCGGCGCTGGCACCGATCAACAACGAGATCGTCACCCTCTCGAACATCGACAACATCGTCCGCCACACCTCGGGCGACATCGACGGCCACGCCAGCGCCAGCGCCACTTGCATGACCTGCGTGGTACCCGCCGGGCAGACCGCCAAGGGTCCGTCGATCGACTACGTCGCCGGCCTGCGCCTCCGCTCCGGCACGGCCCAGAAGATGGCCATCGTCATCCCCGGGCAGGCGGCGCCGTTTGCCAACTCGGTCACCGAGAACAACGTGTTCCTCGGGCCCGGCGGTACGCCCGGCAACTACCAGAACATCGACCCGAAGCAGCTGATCCGCGATCTCTTCGCCTCGGTGCAGGTCGGAC
>DASROG010000504.1:0-21782 GCA_035646995.1 Myxococcaceae bacterium | reverse complement strand
CTTCGGGACCGGGCGGCGGACGGGCTGCGCGCTGGAGATCGAACTCCTGGGCGGCGCCCACGAACTCCCGGAGGTTCTCGGCACGGCCGAGCGACTCGTCGTCGCCGGCCTCCATCAGCGACTCGACCAGCCGGGTCTCCTGGAGCATCCGCTCCAGCGCCGCCGCCGCCGAGGGAGCCTCGATCGCGAACTGCACCAGCGGCTCCATCAGCGCGCGGAAACCGCGGAGGCGCTTCTGGGCGGTGGGCTGGAGCGTGGGAATGGACTCCACCTGGTCCAGCGCCTCCCAGAGCGACAGCCCCTGGTCCGACGCCCAGGCGCTCAGCCGCTCCTGGGTGGTGTCGCCGATGGCGCGAGCGGGCACGTTGACCACCCGCAGGAGGTCCGCGTCCGAGCGCGGGTTCGCCATCAGCCGGAGGTACGAGGCGGCGTCCTTGATCTCCGCCCGCTCGTAGAAGCTACGGCCGCTCACCAGCGTGTACGGAACCCGGGCCAGGCGCAGCGCCTCCTCCAGCACCCGGCTCTGGGCGTTCACCCGGAAGAACACCGCGATCTGGTCGTAGGAGACGAAGTCCTCCCGGTGGAGCGCATGGATCCGCCGGGCGACCTCGTGCGCCTCCTCCCGCTCGTCCCGGGAGATGAGGAGGTGCAGCGGCTCGCCCTTGGGTCTATCTGTCCATAGCCGCTTGGGCATCCGGCGCGGGTTCTGGGCGATGACCGCGTTGGCCGCGTCGAGGATGTTCCCGTCGCTGCGGTAGTTCTGCTCGAGCTTCACCACCCGGGCGCCGCGGTAGAGGTCCGGGAACTCGAGGATGTTGCTCACCTCGGCGCCCCTCCACCGGTAGATGGACTGGTCGTCGTCGCCCACCACCACCAGGTTCGACTGCGGCGGCGGCGCCACGCGCTGCAGCAGCTCGTACTGCACCGGGTTGGTGTCCTGGAACTCGTCCACCAGCACGTGCTGGAACCGGGCCCGGTACTTCTCCAGCGCCTCGGCGTCCTTCCGGAGCAGCTCGACCAGGAGGAGGAGGAGATCGCCGAAGTCCACCGCGTTCGCGGCCCGGAGCAGCTTCTGGTACGCGCGGTAGGCGCGCTGGACGGCAAGGCCGCGGTAGTCGTCCGGCGAGACGCGCTCCACGTCCGGACCGCGCCCGGCGTTCTTCTCCACGTCGATGCGCCGCAGGACGTCCCGCGGGTTGAGCACCGGGTCCACCCGCTCCTCACGCATCGCCCGCTTCACCAGCTGGAGCTGGTCCGCCTCGTCGTAGATGACGAAGGAGCGGGTGAGACCGACCTTCTCCGCCTCCCGCCGAAGGATGGTCGCCGCTGCGGAGTGGAAGGTGGCCACGTTCAGGTCGGACGCCCACGGTCCGAGCAGCGCCTCGAGCCGCTCGCGCATCTCGCGGGCCGCCTTGTTGGTGAAGGTCACCGCGAGGATGCGCCAGGGAGGCACGCGGCGCGCGAGGACCAGGTGGGCCACGCGGCGGGTGATGACCCGCGTCTTCCCCGAGCCGGCGCCGGCGAGCACCAGGAGCGGGCCGTCGCCGTGGAGCACGGCCTCGCGCTGGGGCGGGTTGAGGTCCTCGAGGAGCTGTTCGGCATTCTGGAGCGGTGACGGCCCGGACATCGGAGCCGGCCACCCTCTCATCCCTCGGGCCTGGATTCCAGGCAGGTCGGGTGCCGCGGCACGGACGGGTCGGTCCGGCGGTTGACCCGCCACTGAGGTGTGCGCCGGCTCGTCGCTGGGCGTGCGGGCTGGCGGATGCGCCGCAGCGGCTCACTCGTCGGGATGGGGTGTGGGTGGGACTCGCTCGGGACCATCGCCCAATCAGCACTGGTCGACGGGAGGACTCACCTCAAACGGAAAGGGCGCTCAACGAGCGCCCTTGGCGAGACACCTCACTGGACCAACGCTACGTGCGAGCCGCGATCTTGTGAATCGTCGAGTTCGACACCTCGTAGCCCTGTAGCTCCGGGGTTCCGTCAATCACCTTGGCGAGGGCGGTCAACACCTGCGGGTACGCCGTACTGCCGTACGCTTCGGCCTTCTCTTTCGACTCCCAGAAGCTGATCGCATACGCCTCGGTGCCGTTCGGAACCAGGAACGCGACCTCGTCCCTGAAGCCTGCTTGCTTCCGGAGCATCGGAAGAACGTCCTTTTCGAGAGTCTCGGTGAACTGCGACGTGCTGTTGGGCTTCAGATGCAAATGCACATTTCGAGCAAACATTTCTCTGCCTCTGATTCTTTTCTACTAAGTATTTAAGTATCGAGAGTGCTGACTTAGTTCAGAAAGCTCGAGGACGGAGCAGAACGCTCGGGGCTTCACTCTGGTAACACCTTGTCGAGGGGGGCGCTAGGGCAGGACGCAGAAACTTTGGCATTTCGAGTCAGCTCTCTTCGCCAGTGCGAACGGTGCACCGGCGGGCGTTCAACTGGTACACGTGGTGAGGACCTGGATCGGGGATGCGCGCCCCGCTCGAGCCTCTCGCTGCTCGGCCGAGCTTGCGCCGCAACCTCTCGGTACCGGTCCAGGATGTCGTAAAGCGCTGTCTCGTACCCGCTCGACTCGACGGATGAGCCCTCGAGATCCCACGCCCGGCCGGCGCCGTATTGCTGGATGATCGCCCAGACGCGTTCCGGCCAAGGTCTGGCCCCCGGCTCCGCTCGCACGTTACCCTCGAAGAGGAGACGCAGACACGCACGGAGTGCCGCTCGATACGCATCGGCACGTTGAGCGTCGGTTGCGCCGTTCACCTCCCCGGGCACTGGGAGGTTCTGGTAGCCCCGCTCCCAGGTCTGGAGCTCCCGGTGCGAGAACTCGCCGCCTGCCGGTCCGCCCCAGTCCTTCACCGCCGCGTCGATGCTCTGCATGGTACTCTCCGATCGGCTGAACGGACGTACGCACGTTTCTACGTGGCTCGCAACGTAGGCGTTTGCATTCATACGTGGCCGTCGAGTGTTAGAGTCGTTGCGGGAGGTTACGAATGGTCAGGCGGACGAAGTCAGTGAGTGATGAAGCTGCGGACCCCGCTGACGCCATCGTGACGACGACGGTTCGCATCAGGCGCCGGCACTGGGCGGCCCTTCACCGGACGGCAATGGAACTGGCCGCTGATCGCGGGAGTGGCCGCCAGGATGCGTCTGAGGTGCTCCGGGACATCCTGGACAACTGGATTGCCTCCCTGCCCTAGAGGCACTCACCACCCCATCCTCGATGTGGTGGAATTGACGTCTCGGCTCCGAGCGAGGTGAGGACATGGTGACCGGGAAAGCTCGCAGTCACCTCGACGATCTGCGCGGGGCGAGTCGCCTGGCGATCGAGGCGACCCGGAGCGTCGTCGACCTCGTCGAGGCCATGCACCTCACCATCGGCGGCGGTCCCGCGGTTCTCGGCCGGCCGCTCGCGGCTCCGACCCGCGCCATCACCGGCCTGGTCTACGGAAGCATCCGTGGGGTGACGGGCCTGGTGGGCGCCGGCATCGACCGCGCTCTCGCGCAGCTCGCTCCGGTGATGGGCAAGGCCGCGGCCGGGCCCGAGCGGGAAGCCGTGCTCGCCGTGCTCAACGGCGTGCTCGGTGACTACCTGGCCGCGACCGGCAACCCCCTCGCGATCCAGATGCAGCTCCGCCAGGGCGGCCAGCCCCTGGAGACCGAACGACGGGCCCTGCAGGAGCACCTTCCGAAGGTCGGGGGCAAGCTGCTCCTCCTCATCCACGGCTCCTGCCTGAACGACCGGATGTGGCTCCGGATGGGGCACGACCATGGCGCAGCGCTCGCACGCGACCTGGGCTACACGCCAGTCTATCTCCTCTACAACAGCGGGCTGCACATCTCGGCCAACGGGCGCGCGTTCGCCGCGCTGCTGGAGGAACTGGTCACCGGATGGCCCGAGCGGATCGACGAGCTGGTGATCATCGGCCACAGCATGGGCGGCCTGGTGGCGCGCAGCGCTTGCCACTACGGCGAGGCGGCGGCTCACCGCTGGCGGCGGAGGCTGGACAAGCTGGTCTGCCTCGGCTCACCACATCACGGCGCGATGCTCGAGCGCGGCGGCAACTGGGTCGACCTGCTGCTCGGCGTGAGCCGGTACAGCGCTCCGCTGGCGCGCCTGGGAAAGATTCGCAGTGCCGGGGTCACTGACATGCGCTTCGGCCTCGTTCTGGACGAGCACTGGGAAGGCCGCGAGCGCTTCGCGCACGGCAGGGACCCCAGGAAGGAGCTGAAGCTGCCTGCCGGTGTGAACTGCTACGCCATCGCCGCAACCACGGCCCCGAGCCGCCGGGACAAGCTCCCCGGCGACGGGCTGGTCTCGGTGGACAGCGCGCTCGGCCGTCACCGCAAGCCGGAGCTGACCCTGGCGTTCCCCGAGAAGCACCAGTGGATCGGCTTCGGGATGGGCCACCTCGACCTGCTGAACCGCGCCGAGGTGTACGCGACGGTCCGGCGCTGGCTCCGCTGAGGCAGAGGGGGCCCTCGCGCCGTCAGCGGGCGCCTCCTTTTCCTGCCCGTGAGCCGACTTCAGTCGTCGCGGCGGCGTCACCTCCACCGGCTCCGGTCATCCCTGAGACCGACGGCAACGGTCCAGCGCCGCGACGGAGAGGCCATGGCAGAGGTGACGAGGAGCGCGGTGTGCGCGTGGGTGGCGCTCGTCCTGGTGACGGCGACGGGTTGCGCCGAGCCGGCGAAGGCGGATGCAGCCAATCCAGCGGCCGTGCGCGCGGATGAGCAGCTGCTCGAGCGCATGCGTGGGGACCGAGGCGCCTTCCTCGGCCAGGCGCTGCGGACGATGCTCCAGGGGCGGGGGACGTTCCGGTTCGACAGCTTCGGCGATGAGGACTTCTGGGGCGGGCGGCTGCGCCTTCACGAGGCGATCGAAGGCTCGCGGCTCGGCGGCGTAGGGCCCGGGGTGAGCCCGAAGACGGCGCTGGAGGTCGGTCTGAAGGTGGACGTGGATGCACTGCCACGCGCGACCCTCCGGGCGCTCAAGGCGGGCAGGATCGACCTCGGTGACCCGGCGGTCACGGTGGCGCTCCTCACCGGGAACGCCATCGTGGGCGTGACCGGCTTCCCGGACGGGCGCGGCGGGCTCCGATCGATCGGCATCCAGTGCGCGCTCTGCCACTCCACGGTGGACGATTCCGTCGCGCCGGGGATCGGTCACCGCCTCGACGGGTGGGCGAACCAGGACCTGAACGTCGGGGCAATCGTCAACCTGTCGCCGGACCTGACGCCCGTGGCCGGACTCCTCGGCGTACCGGAGGAGACGGTGCGCCAGGTGATCCTCGGATGGGGGCCGGGCAAGTTCGATGCCGAGGTCTTCCTCGACGGAAAGGGGTTCCGCCCCGACGGCCGGTCAGCGGCCACCTTGATTCCTCCGGCATTCGGGCTCGCCGGGGTGAACCTCCACACCTGGACCGGCTGGGGCTCGGTCACGCACTGGAACGCCTTCGTGGCCAACCTCGAGATGCACGGGAAGGGGACGTTCTTCGACCCGCGGCTGGACGACCCCCTTCGCTTCCCCATCGCGGCCCGGAACGGCTTCGGCCACGTGCGGAACGACCCGGACCTCATCACTCCGAAGCTGGCCGCCCTGCACCTCTACCAGCTCGCGCTCGAGGCCCCGCCCCCACCGAAGGGGAGCTTCGACCCGGTGGCGGCCGAGCGGGGCGGCGCGCTCTTCGGCGGGAAGGCGCGCTGCGCCGGCTGCCACGTCCCGCCGCTCTTCACCGAGCCGGGCTGGAACGTGCACACCCCGGAGGAGATCGGCATCGACGCCTTCCAGTCGAGCCGGGCCCCGGACGGCCGGTACCGGACCACCCCGCTGAAGGGGCTCTGGACACATCTGCGGCGCGGGGTCTACCACGACGGTCGCTTCGAGACGCTCGACGCGCTTCTCGATCACTACGACACCCACTTCTCCCTCGGGCTCACTCCCGCGGAGAAGCACGACCTGGCCGAGTACCTCCGCTCGCTCTGACCGGCGCCACTCGGTGGCGGTTGTGGATCCGGCCGGCCACGAAGCTTTCGATCTTCCCCGCCAGTCCGAGTGAGCGCCCCTCGCTCACCACGAGCTGGTCCGGCCCATCGTCGAGGGAGTGAACCGCACCCCGAGGAGCACCGAGAAGTCAGCGCCCCGGCCGGGGCTGAGGAAGTTCTCGGCCACCGACAGGGCGATGCTGGCCTCCCGCGCCACCTGCCAGTCCGCGCCGGCGAGGATGTAGAAGGTCGGGCCCGAGACGCCTGGCGCATCGTCCACGCGGAGAGGAGAGGTGTTCCCGCTCAGCTGGAGGTGAAGCCCCACCTCTTCGCTCACGCGAAAGCCAAACCCCGCCTGGATCGAGGCGTACGGACGGGTCGGCAGCTCCAGTACGTGGAGCCGTCCGCGCGGAATCGCCACGTCGAAGGCCAGATGCGCCGCGAAGAAGCCTGCCTCCCATCCCGCGAGCACGCCTCCACCGACGTCCCAAGTCCCGCTTCCCGCAAGCCCTCCTCCGGTCGGGAACTTGAGCCCGGCGCGCAGAGCCAGCGCGGGGCGGAGCCCGTCCTGGGTCACCACCCAGCCCTGTGCGCCGACGGTAGTGTCACCGAGCGAGGCTCCTGGCCCGTCCTGCTCGAGCACCGGACCGCCCGGCGTCCCGAAGCGGGCGACGGTCTGGAAGGACGAGGATCCGCGCCGGGCGGATCGCGCGTGGACCAGCTTCTCCACGCCGTCGATGACTGGATCCAGCCAGCCGCCATACTGCACGACCAGCGGCACCATGAGGCTCAGGCCCCATCGCTCGCCGATCCGGAGCTGCCCGGTGAAGGAGAACGTCGCGATCTCCTGATCGATGTCGTACTGGAACCCGTCGGGACGGCCGCCCTTGAGGAACACGTTCGCCGAGAGGAACTGGACGCTCAGCCCGGAATCCTCCGGCTGGGGCGCCTCGAACGGTTGCTGCAGGAACAGGCGGTCCAGCGGGGCGGGGTTGTGCCAGGGGATGGGACGGAGGGGAGTGGGCGCCGCGGTCGCGACCATCGCGAGCAGCAGCGCGCAGGCGCCCGCGCCCACGATTCAGCGGGCCCGGCTGGCCATGAGCCAGCGAGCCAGGGGCGGGAGGAGCGGCGTGACCGGACGCTCGTCGGGCTGGACGATCGCTCCGGCGCCGAGGGCGTGGGCGGCGACCCCCAGCGCCGCGACCAGGCGCTCCGAGGGCCTGGCGCGACGGACTCCTGAACTCCGAACACGCGGTGCACGCATTGCCGCCGCGATGCCAGAGCAGCCGGCGTGCCATTCGCCGCGGACTCGGTTCGCGAGGGCAAGTCGGCGGGACGACTGACGCACCGGAGCTCGCCTGACTCAGTCCGGTGACACACCCTCGTGTGCCGCGACACGGGCGCCGTCGGCGAGAGCGCGTCTCGGCCCGGCTGACCTCCGTCCGAGACGAACGGCCTCGCCGGGTCCCGTGCGCTCGCTCGAACGCGGGTCAGGTCACCGTCAGTGCCCGGCCGACGCGTCGTCGACCGGGAGCGTCACCCAGGGCGCGAGGGCGAAGCAGGCCGCCATCACCGTGTAGCCGACCGTCCACGGCCAGGCGGGCGTGAGCGAGAGCACGGTGTCCGCCGTCGCCCAGCGGTAGGAGTGAATCAGCCCCACGGCGGAGAGCACCGCGCCGGCGAGGCACCACAGCGCCGCCTGCCGGAAGCGGCGCTCGATGACGCCGACCGTCGCCGCGGCGAGGAGGACGCTGCTGAGGATGAAGCCCTGCTCCAGCCGGAGCGCGCCGTCCATCCACAGATCGGTCCGCAGGAAGGAGGCGAGCAGATCGGCGGAGAATGGCGGACCTCCTGGGACGCCCAGCCCGGCGGCGTGCAGGCCTGACTTCGCCATGTACACGCCCCAGGCCGCGAGGCTGGGCAGGAGCCCCACCACCACCGCGGGCGCGTGGCCTCGCGGCGTCGCCTGGAAGGCCTGCGCGCCCATCACGATGCCGATCCACAGGACGATGGCCATGCCGGCATCGATGGGAACCGCCCAGGCGATCCACTGCACCGTCCCGGTGAGACAGATGAGGGTCATGAAGGCGCCGTTGAGCACCGAGTACCCGGCGCGGGCGCCCAGCGCCTTCCACCCCGGATGCCCGATGTAGAGGGTGGTCGGGAAACACGAGCCGAACGCGCAGGCAGCGAGCGTTCCCACGCCGTTCACCGCCAGCGAGATGCCGGCGGGGTACTCGTCACCCGCGGCGCGGGCCGACTCGATGTTCTCGATCGAGCCCACGGTGGCGAAGAGCCCCATCGGGAGGATGACCGAGAAGTACGTGGCCCAGAACCCGCCCCCGAAGGCGTCGAACAGGGCGCCGAGCACCGGCACCGGCGGATGGAACGTCGGTCCGGGCGGTGTGGTGCCGGACGGGGCGAGGCCGATGAGCCAGGCGAAGCAGGTGCCGAGCGCGATGGCCACCAGCCCTCCCGGGAGCCCGCCACGGAAGCGGACCCGGCCGAAGTAGACCAGGAGGATGATCGCCAGCGTGCCCAGCCCGATGATCGGCCGGGTGTAGGCCCGGAACAGGAAGCCGATGGCGATGAAGGTCAGCGCGATGCCGGCGAGGGTGGAGAGCAGCGCCGCGCGGGGGGTTGACCTCCGGATGCGCTCCGACACCGTGCTCCCCAGGAGCTCGATGGCGCCGGACCCGAAGCAGGCCACCAGGCCCGCCTGCCAGGCCACTCGCGCCGGATCCGGCGCGCCGGCCGCCTCGGCGGCCAGCTTCGCCGGGAGCATCACCAGGAAGACGTGGGCGAAGAGCGAGACGGTGTTGATGCCGTAGGGCAGCGCGCACACGTCGTGCCGACCGGTGGAGCGGGCGAGCCGCATCGCCTGCCAGGCGTAGAAGAGATTGCCGACCAGGAGCGATACCGCGGCGCCGGGGAGGATGCGGCCGTAGACCAGCGCTTCGGGGAACCCCAGCACCGTCCGGCACAGCTCGGAGAGCACCAGGAGCTGCACCAGGTTGTCCAGCGCCAGGCCGAAGAACCCGTCGATGTCGCCGCGCACGAACCAGCGCATCTGGCCCATCGTACGGAAACATCGCACGTCAGCGCAGCGAACGAGAGCCCGTTTTCTCGTTCCGGCGCGACGCCGCAGTACTCTGCGAGGAATGACTGCCCGCTCCTCCTCCCCGCTGCTCTGGCTGTCGGCGGTGGGCCTCCTCTCTCTCGTGACGCTGGCGGTTCCTGCCGGATGCAGCAGCACGCCCCCCAACGTCGGCGCGGCCTGTGTCGCCGACGGAGGTGGCTGCGATCCGGGTCTCTTCTGCGACACGCAGATCGACGGGGGCTACTGCACCGCACCCTGCAGCGCCCCCGGCTCCACCGATGTTTGTCCCGAGCAGTCGGTCTGCGCCTCGATCAGCAGCGGGTCGGGAACCGAATGCGCGCGCATCTGCAGCGTGCAGACCGACTGCCGCTCGGATCTCGAGTGCAACGGCATCACGGGGAGCAGCCTCAAGGCCTGCAAGCCGAAGCAGTAGCCGGACCCGGAGGACCGCACCTCACGCGGTGAGCCGCGGCAACAGCTCGTCCGCCAGCGCCGTCACCCGCGCCGCGAGCACCCGAGCCTCGCCGAGCAGCTGCTGTTTCCGCGCCGAGCGATTGCCGAGGACGAAGAACAGGCGCGCGTCGCGGATCGCCTCTGCCCGGCGGGCGACGAAGCGCCGCGTGAAGAGCGCCAGGGGCAGCGCCGCCACGGCGAGGCCCACCCCCCACCAGGGGCCGAGCCAGAGCCCGAGGCCGACCGCCAGTGCTGCCACGTACGGAGGACCGAGCACCAGCGCGGTCAGCAGCTTCACCGTGGCCACCATGTCCGGCTCCGTGCCGGCCAGACGCAGCGCCAGGCGAGTCCCGAGCACCGGGAGGCCGAACACCGCCACGCCCACGAGGGCCAGAGGCAGCCCGAGCACCAGCGCCAGCAGGTTCCGGAGCACGAAGCGGAGCACGATCCACGGCCGGTAGCGGATGCCCAGGTCCGCGGCCTCGGCTCGGGTCAGCGCGAGCCGCCGCCGGTGGGCGAGCACCTCGTCGGCGAGCTCCGCCGCGCGGTCCGGCTGCTCGGCCCGGAGCAGTGCCAGGCCCCGGGCGAAGAGGCGCTGCCGCTCGGCGTCCCGCGCCGGGGCATCGGTGGCCAGGACGTAGAGCGCGTCGGCGGCCTCGATCAGCGGAAGGTCCTCCCAGGCGGCGAGGTCCAGGGTGTGCGCACGCAGGGCCGCCGCGATCCGCTCGGTGAGCGCACGCACCCGCTCCGGCTCGAGCGGGCCCGGCGACACCTCGAGCGCAGGTCCGAACTCGACGCGCACCGCGCTCCGGAAGCGCCCCTTCTCCCCGTAGGTGAGCCCGACCGGGACGATGCGCACCGGCACTCCGGCCTGGAGCGCCAGCCGGGCGGCACCGGTCTTCAGCGCACCCAGCGACGGCTCGGAGTGACTCCGACCCTCCGGGAAGAGCGCGATGGCCCGCCCACCGGCGAGTCCGCGGGCGGCCGCTCCGAGCGCCTCGAGGTTCTCCCGCATCCGGGAGGGATCGTCCTGGGCACGCACCACCGGGAGCGCTCCCAGCGCGCGGACCAGCGTTCCGAGCACCGGCATCCGGAAGATGGGCTCCTTCGCCAGGAAGGTCAGGGGACGCGAGGAGACGGCGATGAGCAGCCCGGGATCGACCAGCGCATTGGGGTGGTTGCCCACCAGCAGCAGCGGCCCCTCCGGTAGCGGCGGGCCCGCGCGCTCGATGCGGTAGAAGCAGCGGAGCGCGAACGCCACCACCCACCGGACCACCCGGTAGACGCGCAATGCGCGCGGGGCCGAGCCGGGCGGCGTGGCCTGATCTCTCCCGCCGGACTGAAATGATCTCGTCCCGGTCATTCCCTTCGGTTCGATTCCGGACCTGATGGGGGTTTGCGCTCGATCTCTCGATCCTGCCACTCACGGCTGGCTGGTGGGCGAACTACCTTGCGCGCCCTTCGCGGGAGGCGCGGTGGGCGCGTCGAGCGGCGTCTGGCAGGTCCAGGTCATCACAGTGCTCGCCCTCCTGGGCGCCTCCGCCTGTGTCGGCGTGGGAGAGGGCTCGGCGTGCGGGGCGGCCGGTCAGGCCTGTTGCCCGGGGTCCACCTGCAACCTGGACCTGGCCTGTGGCACTGACAACCGGTGCGACTCGCTCGGGACGTTCACCGTCGGGGGTTCGGTCGCCGGCCTCGACGGTCCGGGCCTGGTACTCCGCAACAACGGGTCCGACCCGCTCACCGTCGACAGCGCCGGCCCGTTCACCTTCCCGACCACGCTCCCGACCGGGAGCCCTTACGCGGTCACCGTCTCCAGCCAGCCGGCGGGGCAGAGCTGCAGCGTCTCCGACGGCTCGGGAACGGTGGGCACCGCGAACGTGACCGGCGTCTCGGTGGCATGCTCGAACCTGCCGATCCCGACCCACACCGTGGGTGGGTCGGTCACCGGCCTCGTGGGCTCGGGGCTGGTGCTGCAGGACAACGGCGCGGACAACCTGCCCATCGCCGCCGACGGTCCGTTCAACTTCCCCACGCCTCTCACTGCCGGCGAACACTACACCGTCACGATCCTGGTGCAGCCCACCGGGCAGACCTGCACCGTCGCCAATGGCTCCGGAGTCATCGGCGACGCGGACGTGACCGGAGTCGCCGTCAGCTGCACCTCCAATCCACAGCCTCGCTTCACGATCGGCGGGACGGTGAGCGGTCTGTCCGGCTCGGGGCTCGAGCTCCGGAACAACGGTGGGGACACGCTGGCGATCGGCGGGAACGGGCCCTTCACCTTCGCCACGCCCCTCCCGGGCGGAGCGCGATACCTGGTCACCGTCTCCGGGCAGCCCTCGGGGCCCTCCCAGACCTGTACGGTTTTCAGCGGCTCGGGGACGGTGGGAACCGCCAACGTCACCACCGTCACGGTGACCTGCGTCACCAACCCGGTTCCGCGGTACACGGTGGGCGGCACCGTCACCGGGCTGGCCGGACCCGGGCTGGTGCTTCGCAACAACGGCGGGGACGACCTGGCGGTCTCCTCGAACGGGACCTTCACTTTTGGCACGCCACTCACCTCGGGGAGCAGCTACTCGGTCACCGTCGCCACCCAGCCGTCCGGTCAGACCTGCACCGTCTCGAATGGGACGGGCACCGTCGGAAACGCCAACGTCACCAGCGTCACGGTGACCTGCGTCTCGAACCCACCACCGCGGTACAGCGTCGGCGGCACCGTCACCGGGCTCGCCGGAGCGGGGCTGGTGCTTCGCAACAACGGAGCGGACCCCCTGGCCATCACCACCAACGGCGGGTTCAGCTTTGCCACGCTCCTCACCTCCGGCAGCACCTACTCGGTCACCGTCGCCACCCAGCCGTCCGGTCAGACCTGCACCGTCAGCGCCGGCTCGGGCACCATCGGAAGCTCCAACGTCACCAACGTGGCGGTCAGCTGCATCACCAACCGCTACACCGTCGGCGGCACCGTCAGCGGGCTCGCCGGGACTGGACTGGTGCTGCGCAACAACGGCGCGGACAACCTCTCCGTCTCGGCGAACGGTCCGTTCACCTTCGCCACCTCGCTCACTTCCGGCAGCACCTACTCGGTCACCGTCTTCAGCCAGCCCTCCGGACAGAGCTGCACCGTCTCCAACGGAGCAGGCACCGTGGGGAACGCCAACGTCACCACCGTCCTCGTGGCCTGCGTCACGAACCCGCCACCGCGGTACAGCGTCGGCGGCACCGTCAGCGGGCTCGCCGGGACCGGACTGGTGCTGCGCAACAACGGCGTGGACAACCTCTCCATCTCCGCCAACGGGCCCTTCACCTTCGCGACGACTCTCACCTCCGGCAGCAGCTACTCGGTCACCGTCTTCAGCCAGCCCTCCGGACAGAGCTGCACCGTCTCCAACGGAGCAGGCACCATCGGGAACGCGGACGTCACCAGCGTCACGGTCAGCTGTGCACCGGTGGCGCCGAGCCAGCCGACGCTGGTGCAGCACGTGTCCTCCTCGACGAACATCCTCGGACGGGGTCTGACCGCGAACGACTTCCGGTTCACCCTCCCGAACCCGGTCGGCTCGGGGAACGTCCTGGTGCTGGGGATCTCCTATGGCACCCCCGGCGGGAAGACGCCCACGGTGCGGGACGATCAGGGAAACCCGTGGCCGGCCTCACCTGCCGTCTCGGGCACCAATCCGGGCGGCGACCTCGCCTCGGCGATCTTCGTCCTGGCCAACGCGCGCCCGGGGATCACCACCGTCACCGTCTCGTTCAACACCCCGATCGACAACAGCATCTTCCAGTACACGATCTCGGAATTCCACGGCGTGGCGACCGCCGCGCCGGTGAGTGGCACGTCCAGGAACTCGGGGAGACAGCCCGCGATCTCGGCAGGGACCTTCACCCCGGGGAACAACGACGCCAACGGGGGAAACCTGATCTGGTCGTACTTCGGCGACGCATCGGGGGCCTCGGGAGACGCCACCCAGGCCAGCCGGTTCACCGCGGGCTCCGGCGCGACCCTGCTCGACGCGGACATCGCGGCTCCGACGAGCGCGCCCCCCTTCCCGCACGCCTCCCAGTACCAGCTGCAGACCACCGCCGGGCCGATCACTCCAGCCATGACCGTCGCCCACCTCGACGGCGGAGGGGACGAGTACGTCGGGGTGGCCGTGTCGCTGAAGGCGTCGCCCGGAGCGGGAAGTCCGCCGCCGCCCGGAATGCGGATCGTCCACCTCTCCCATCTCACCAACCAGAGCCCGGACGTGGGCGCCTGGCGCCTGCAGTTCCCGTCCAGCGGGAACCTGATCGTCCTGACCATGCAGGAGACCAACATCATCCCGGTGGCCTCGGTCACGGACAGCCTGGGGAACGGTTACCTGCACCTCCAGCCGGACGACACCGTGCCTCAGTTCTGGATAGCCCAGGGCCCGGCACGGACCGACCCTACCCTGGAGCTGACCGTCAACCTCACCGGAGGACGAGGCGGGGGGGTGACCTACCTCCTCTACGACGTCGCCGGCGCGTCGGCCTCGTCGTACGACGGGTTCGCCTACAAGACGCAGTACGACGACCCGAACGGGAGCGATGTCTTCGACTCCCCGGTGATCACCCCGGCGTCCGCACCAGGACTGACCATCACCGCCACGAGCTTCGGGCAGGGCCCCGCGGCCGGACTCGCGGCGGGCTGCCCGGTCGGAGCGATCTTCGACTTCGTTCACTACACGGGCGAGACCGACCTCGACACCATGGACAACGCGGATTTCCGGGCCCACGTCTTCCATACGGACCGGTCGACGCAGCACTGGAACATCGACGTGGCCAACGGCAACAACGGGACCAACGTCTCCTCCACCGCCGCGCACTTCAAGTAGCGCTCACCCCGCAGCGCGAGGCCCCATCGCGAGCACGCGGCCGGCGCGGACCGCCTCGGCGAGCCGGTGGAGGACCTCCTCGGTGGCGTCCCAGCCCAGGCAGGCATCGGTGATGCTCTGGCCGTAGGTCAGCCGGTTCCGCGGGCCGGGCGCCTGCCGCCCCTCGACGAGGTGGCTCTCCAGCATCACCCCGAACACCGCGGGGTCGCCCTCGGCCCGGCGGCTGGCGAGCTCACCGGCGACGACGACTTGCCGCCGCGGGTCCTTCCCGCTGTTCCCGTGCGAGCAGTCGACCATCAACCGCGGACGCTGGCCCGCCTCGCGCAGTCCGGCGCACGCGGCGGCGACCGATCCGGCGTCGTAGTTGGGACCGCCGGTCGCCCCCCGGAGGATGAGGTGGGTATCGGGGTTCCCCTGGGTCTCCACGATGGCCGCCAGCCCCTGCTTGGTGACCGAGAGGAAGCAGTGGGGGTGGCCGGAGGCGGTGACCGCGTCGATGGCGATCCTCACGTTCCCGTCGGTGCCGTTCTTGAAGCCGACCGGCATCGAGAGACCGGAGGCGAGCTCGCGATGCACCTGACTCTCGGTGGTGCGGGCGCCGATCGCTCCCCAGGAGACGGTGTCGGCGAGGAACTGTGGAGTGATGGTGTCCAGGAACTCGCACCCAGCGCGCACGCGCTGCGCGGCGAGGCCCACCAGCAGCCCGCGCGCCAGGGTGAGCCCCTCGTTGATGCGGAAGCTCCCGTCGAGGTGCGGGTCGTTGATCAGCCCCTTCCAGCCCACCCGGGTCCGGGGCTTCTCGAAGTACACCCGCATCACCAGCAGGAGCGCGTCGGAGACGCGGGGCTCGAGCGCTGCGAGCCGCTCGGCGTAGGCCCGCGCTGCATCCACGTCGTGGATCGAGCACGGCCCGACCACCACCAGCATCCGGTCGTCCATCCCGTGGAGGATGGCGCTCACCTCCCGCCGCGACGAGTAGACGAAGCTCTCCGCGTCGGGTCCGAGCGGCAGCTGCTCGATGAGGATGGCGGGGGGAAGGACCGGACGGAGACGGGCAATCCGGACGTCGTCGATTCGGCTGGGGGGCAGGTCGGACATGCGTTCGGCGCCGCGCAGGATAGAGGACACCGGGCACCGGGGTCGACCGGGGCCTCGCGCGGCCTCGCTCAGCGCGCCTCCGTCTGCCGGGGATTCCCCAGGTAACGGTCGAACCACCCCACCTCGCGCCGGGCGGCGTCCAGCATGTGGGCCGGGTCGCGGAGCTTGTGGCCCTCGTCGGCGTAGACCACCAGCTCGGTGGGGGTGCCGAGCGTCTTCAGGCCCTTCCAGAACTCGTAGCTCTGAGGGGCCGGGCACTCGCCGTCTCGCTCACCCACCAGCACCAGGGTCGGCGTCTTCACCCGGGTGATGAACTCCATCGGCGAGCTGCGGGCATACACCCCCGGGTCGGCGTACACGGTCGCGCCGAAGTACGGCAGCATCCACTGGTCGATCTTGTTCTGCCCGGTGTAGCTCAGCCAGTTGGCGATGCCCGCACTGGCCATCGCCGCCTTGAAGCGGCGCGTCTGCGTCACGGCGAACATCGCCATGTAGCCGCCGTAGCTGTGTCCGCGGATGCCCACCCGCGTGCCATCCACCCGCCCGGTGCGGGCCGCCGCGTCCACCCCGGCGACGATGTCCCTGAGGTCCCCGTGCCCGAAGTCCTTCACGTTGGCACGGGTGAACGCCTCGCCCTGCCCGAAGCTGCCACGGGGGTTGGGCACGAGCACCGCGTAACCCTGGCTGACCAGCACCAGCAGCCGGTCGTCGAAGGTGTTCTTCGCCGCCGACGCCGGTCCCCCGTGCACACTCACCACCAGGGGCCGCCTTCCCGGCCAGACGTCCTCGGCCGGCAGGTAGAGCCAGCCCTGCACCTCCCACCGGTCACTCTTCCAGGTGAGGCTCTCCACCCGGGACGCGGGACTCTTCACGGTGGTGTTGGCGTGCGAGCGCTGCGTCCAGCGACCGATGGGCCCCACCCACACCTCGGGCGGCTGCAGCCCGGTCTCCCGCGCCACCGCGACCGTGGCTCCATCGCCGGAGAAGGCCGCCGAGGTGTGCCAGCGCGCGAGCAGCTGCTCGGATCCGCGCCACAGCGTCGCCGGCGCTCCGGGGCGGTCGGGGTCGACGCGCAGGAACGCGGTGTCCCCGCCGACGATGGCCACCGCGACCAGACCTCCCTGACGCGTCCACGACAGCTGCGTCGCCGACGCGCGCATCCCCGGAGTCACGTTACGCGCCTTGCCCCCGGACGCCGGCACGACCAGCACGTCGCCCCCGTTCACCTCGAAGTCGCTCATCAGCCCCTCGATGAAGGCGACGCGCGTGCCGTCCGGGCTCCAGGTGGGCTCGCAGATCTGCAGCGCCGGGTGATGGAGCACTCGCGCCACTCCACCCGAGGCGGGGATGAGGAACAGCTCGGCGTTCCACCAGTTGTCGTCGCCAGAGCCGTGCGCCCCGGTGGCGGCGAACGCAGTGCCGTCCGGGCTCCAGTCGTACTCGTAGACGAACAGGTCGTCGGGGGACACCGGTGAGAGGGAGCCGCCGTCGGCGGACACGAGCGCGATGCGCTGCTCGCGGACCACGGACCCGATGACTCCTGTCTCCCGGACCGCCGGCCCGAGCGGACCGAGCGCGTCCGGGGCCCCCTCGAGGTGAAGCACCGCCAGCCGCTTCCCGTCCGGGGACCAGCGTGGCCGCTCCAGGTGGCCCTTGGCCTGGGTGAGCCGGCGAACGGCTCCGGTCGCCAGGTCGGTCACGTAGAGCTGCGGCTGCCCGGTCTGCTCGGCGTCGGAGAGGAAGGCCAGCCGCTTCCCGTCGGGCGAGAAGACCACCTCGTCCTCCTCGTGGTCCGCCCCGTCGCGGCCGGCGCTGATGCGCTGCGGTGCGCCGCCGCTCCGGTCCGCGAGCCGGATGATCTTCAGCCGGCCGGAGGGTCCGGCCGGAGTCGGCGAAGCCTCCACCCAGGCCAGGTGCTGGCCATCGGACGAGAGCGCCACGCGCTTGAACTCCACCCGACGGTTCAGCTCGGCCAGCGCCGCGTCCACGCCGGGATGCGCCGGGGTCGCGGACAGCACCGAGATGGCGAGGAAGGCGAGCGTCGTCAGGATCCACCTCCGGAGGGGGGCGGAGCGTACCGACACCGGGCCCGGACGCCAGACCCACGGGGTGGCCCAGCCGGTATCTCCGGGAGACGAGCGCGACGGCGAGGCGGGTCCGGCTATGCTCCGCCCCCCCTCGAATCCGCCCGGGAGGCACCTCGTGCTGCGTCGCGCCGTCCTCGTCCTCGCCACGCTCTGCGCAAACGCTGCGCTCGCCCAGAACGCGCCCAAGCTCGAACTTCCCCGCCCGAGCCCGAAGGCGTCGGTGACCCAGACCGTCGGGCTGACCGACATCTCCATCGCCTACTCGAGCCCCGCGGTGAAGGGCCGGAGGATCTGGGGCGAGGTGGTGCCCTTCGACCAGCCGTGGCGCGCCGGCGCCAACGAGTGCACCAAGATGACCTTCTCCACGCCGGTATCCATCGAGGGCAAGCCGGTCGCGGCCGGCGCCTACTGCCTGGTGCTCCTGCCACAGAAGTCGGGATGGACGTTCATCCTCAGCAAGAGCACCGAGCTGTGGGGCGCGGACGAGTACAAGCAGAGCGAGGACGCGCTCCGAGTTCCCGCGACCGCCACCACCATCCCTCTTCGAGAGAGGCTGGCCTTCTCCGTCGTCGACTTCGACGACGAGAAGGGCACCCTGGCCATGGAATGGGAGAAGAAGCGCGTGGCGGTGAAATTCACCACCGCCACCCGGGAGAAGGCGCTCGCTCAGATCCGCGCCCTCCAGGGCGACGACTGGCGGCCGTACAACGCGGCCGCGCGCTATCTCCTCGGCGCGAAGATCGAGCCCGCGCTGGCGATGCAGCTCGCCGACCGTTCCATCCAGCTGAAAGAGGAATGGAACAACGTCTGGACCCGGGCGCAGCTCCTCCACGCGGCGGGGAAGAACTCCCAGGCGCTGGAGGCCGCCCGGCGTGCCCAGACGCTGGGAAAGGCGTCAGCGAACTTCTTCGAGGAGAAGGAGGTCGCCAGGGCGCTCGTCGCCTGGAAGTAGACTCACCGGAGAGATCGCCTTAGCGAGCCTGATGCGCCGCCGCGTTTCTCCTCGATGAGATTCCAGCGACGGTGCGAAACTTCGGCGTGACGGAACACCCGGCGCGCAGAACCTGCGCGCGGATGAACCTCTCACTTCGTTTTCACACCTGAATTTTGATTCGTGTACTGGGGCACAGGCGATGCACGCGCCCACCGCGCTCGCCCTGCCGGCTTCACCACACCACACGTCCGGGCTCGGCGGGGTCGAGCACCCAACCACAAGGAGGTAGCGATGCGCATCCCGCGCGCGGGCCACCTCCTCGTCCTCGCCGCGCTTGCGACGAGCACGGGGAGCTTTGCCCAGAGTCCGCAGATCCCTCTGCCAGGATCTGCAATTCCACAATTCGTGCAACCCCTTCCCACCCTCTCTCCCGACCGGTTCACGGGGATCCAGGCGATCGTCGCCAACAGCGCGCAATCGGGAGGGGCACTGACCCTTTCGCTCTGCGAGTTCAGGTCGCACGTCCTTCCCCCCGGAACCATCACTCCGGGCGTCACGCCCGAGACCTGGGTGTGGGGCTACTTCCCGGGGACGACGTGCCCGACGACGGGCGTCACCGAGAGTTACCTCGGCCCGGTGCTGGTGAATTTCCGGGGGAAGCCCACCGAGGTCACCTTCAAGAACCAGCTGGGGACGGCGGCCACCACCAACGTCCTCGCCTACCGGTACTCGACCGACCAGACCCTCCACTGGGCCGACCCGCTCGGTGGCGAGCAGAACGACTGCAAGATGATCGGCGGCATCCCGGCGTTCGGGAGCGACTGCGCGAAGAACTACGCAGGTCCCATCCCCGCTGCCATGCACCTCCACGGCGGCGAGGTTCCACCGGAGCTGGATGGTGGGCCGGAATCGTGGTTCACGAATTTCTCCGGCGGCCTGCCGATCTTCGGCCACGGGTATTACACCAAGGGCAATCCGCCGGTCCCCTCGACCAACGAGGCGGTCTACGCGTATCCGAACACCCAGCAGGCTGCGCCCATCTGGTTCCACGACCACACGCTGGGTGCGACGCGGCTGAACGTCTACGCGGGTCTCGCCGGCGGCTACTACATCATCGACCCGGCGCAGAACCTGCCCCAGGGTTTCCCCGGGGTGGGTGACGTCGTCCCGATCGTCCTGCAGGACCGGCTGTTCGACACCACCGGCCAGCTTTACTTCCCCGCGGACTCGTCGGGCGGCGTGCTCAGCTCCCCCAACCCGGAGCACCCGTACTGGGTCCCGGAGTTCGTGGGCGACACCATCGTGGTGAACGGGAAAGCCTGGCCCTTCTTCAACGTGGAGCCGCGGCGTTACCGGTTCCTGTTCCTCAACGGCTCGAGCGCCCGCACCTATGAGCTCTCGCTGACCGGGTTCGCACCGGCGCCCGCGATCTGGATCATCGGGAACGACAGCGGCTATCTCGACTCGGCGGTGAAGCTCGACCCGGCGCTGGGACAGAGGCTGGTGATCATGCCGGGCGAGCGCTACGAGGCGATCTTCGACGTCGGCGCCATCCCGGCCGGGACGCGGCTTCTCCTCAAGAACACCGCGAAGACTCCCTACCCCGCCGGCGCCGCGCCCCAGGGCGCAACCACGGCCCGGGTGCTGCAGTTCCGGGTCGCCTGCGCTGCGGGCGGCTGCCCGGTGGATGCAAGCTGGAACCCGGCCGTCACTCCCGCGATTCGCTCGGCGGAGCAGAAGACCGTGCGCCTGACCAGCAACGGCGTCCTGGCGGCGGGGGTCACGGTGAACAAGACCCGCCAGCTCACGCTCAACGAGGTGATGGGCATGCCTCGGGTGGTGACCGATCCGGTGACCGGGCTCCCCACCGCCTACCCGGGCGGACCGCTGGAGATCCTGGTCAACAACACGCGATTCTCGGGTGAATCGCCTCGCCGCGGAATGGCCGCCTACCAGGGCGACTTCACCGACGTGACGCTCAAGGGGTTCACGACGGCGATCAGCGAGCGTCCCGTGGAGGGCACGACCGAGACCTGGGAGATCGTCAATCTCACCGCCGACGCCCACCCCATCCACACCCACCTGGCCTCGTTCCAGGTTCTGAACCGGCAGGCGTTCAACACCAACAAGTACGCCAAGGCCTATGCCGCGGCGTTCCCTGCCGTGCCCGGTGACCCGGTGTGCATCGGTGGCGTGTTCTGCCCTGGCTTCGGACCGCCGCTTCGCTACGACACCGGCAACGTCCGCGCGCTCGGGGGCAATCCGGACGTCGTTCCGTTCCTCCAGGGTCCGGCGAAGCCTGCCGGCCTCGAGGAGTCGGGCTTCAAGGACACGGTGCTCGCGCCTCCGGGGACCGTCACCCGCATCGCCATTCGCTGGGCCCCCAATGACGCAGCCGTGGGTTCCCCCGCCGCGTACCCGTTCGATCCCAGCGGCATCGGGCCGGAGGGACAATACGGATACGTCTGGCACTGCCACATCATCGACCACGAGGACAACGAGATGATGCGGCCAGACGTCATCCAGCCCGCGGCCGGAGCGGTACGGACCGTCGTCCGCGGCGTGGACTACTGACGCCCGGACGACCGAGGACGCCCGCCGTGCACCGACGCGGCGGGCGTTCCGCGTCTCAGCCGGAGGAGGTCCCCGGCGCCCAGGTCCACCCGGCGTAACGCTCGCGCAGCTCCGACTTCAGGAACTTCCCGGCTGAGGTGCGAGGGATGGACTCGGCGAAGACGACGTCGTCGGGGATCCAGAACCGCGGGAACTTCGCCCGCAGCCACTCCTTGAGCTCGGCCTCGGTCGCCCCGGCGCCGGCCTTGAGCACCACCGTGGCCAGGGGCCGCTCGCCCCAGCGGGGGTGCGGAACGGCCACCACCGCCGCCTCCTTCACTGCGGGGTGCCCCATCAGCGCATTCTCCAGATCCACCGAGGAGATCCACTCCCCGCCCGACTTCACCAGGTCCTTGGTCCGGTCGGTGAGCTTGATGCTTCCGGTGGCGTCGAGGGTGACCACGTCGCCGGTCCGGAACCAGCCGTCGGTGGTCCAGCGGTCCTTCGCCTCCTCGTTCTCGTGGTAGCGCGCGGTGACCCACGGGCCGCGGACCTGGAGCTCGCCCATGGTCCGGTCGTTCCAGGGGACCTCGCCGCTCTCGTTCACTGCGCGGATCTCCACCAGAGGCGAGGCCCGGCCCTGGCGCGCTCGCTGCCGGTAACGTCCGTCCTCGTCGAGCGAGGGAGCCTCCGGGCCCAGCTGAGAGAGCGAGCCGAGCGG
>DASROG010000503.1:0-4404 GCA_035646995.1 Myxococcaceae bacterium | reverse complement strand
GCCCGGGTCCGCCCCTGCGCCTCCACCCGGACCGGAACGCCCTCGCGCACCGCGACCCGCGTTCGGCCGTCGGGCTCGACGGCCACCGCGAAGTGCGAGCGCTCCCCGCGCGCCTCGGCCAGCAGCTTCCACGCCCCGTCGGCCTGCGCCGCTGCCTCGGCATACCGGGCCCGGGCGAGCAGCGATTCGGCGTCGGCCAGCCGGGCCTCGGCCTCGGTGCGGGCGCTCCCCGCGGGCGCCTGGCCGATCGCGCTCCGGGCCGAGCCGATGGCGGCCACGGCGCGTGCCCGCTCGCGTCCCCCCGCCTCGCCCGGGGCGGGGGGGGCGGTGGTCGCCGAGGCGTGGAGCGCGAGCACGATGAGAAGGGCGCGGCTCACTGGAAGACGATCTCCCTTCCGGCGCGCACCGTTGCCGCCGGGGTGCCGACGGTGAGGGACTGGTTCGCCGGACGGTCGAGGGTCGCGTCGACGGCGCCGCGGAGTACCGTCACGTCCGCCTGCGGCCGCCCCGGCGCGGCGCGCGTCTCGGCGATGCCGAGCAGCGTGTCCTCGGAGACGACCACCACCGTGCCCGAGGGAAAGCGCAGCTCCGCCGAGCCGCCCCGCTCGGTCCGCAGCTTGTCGTCGTCGTAGAGGGTCGTCCCGTCGACGGCCGTCTGCCACTCGTCCCCGGTGGCCCGCTTGACCGAGACCGAGCCCTTCACCTGGGCCAGCGTCGCCCGCACCGGCTGCTTCGGGGCCGGGGCAGGCGGAGCCTGAGCGTCACGGCGACACGCCGGAGCGCACACGAGCAACGGCAGGCACAACGCCATCGGAATCCAGGGGCGAGGCACTTCCTTAGCTCGAGTGTACTTCAGCCCGCCCGTGGGGGGGCTCACCCGGCCCCCGCACCAGGGGGAGGCCTCTGGAGCGGCGGGACACCCTCCGCGCGTCCAGGCTCACCCCAGGCGCCTGTGCCGCAGTGCGGGAAGGTTCCGGCGTACCCGGGCGAGCAGCTCCGGGTCCACCTCGGCCAGGGCGAGCCCCTCGCCGTCCGAGGCTCGGGCGACGACCAGGCCCCAGGGGTCCACCACCAGGGCATGTCCGTAGGTGACGCGCTGATCCGTGTGCCGACCGCCCTGCGCAGGTGCGAGAACGTAGGCCTGGTTCTCGATGGCCCGGGCCCGGAGGAGCACCTCCCAGTGGTCCTTTCCGGTCATCAGGGTGAAGGCCGAGGGGACGGTGAGGAGGGCGGCGCCGGCGCGGGACAGGGCGCGGTAGAGCTCGGGGAAACGCAGGTCGTAGCAGATGCTCAGGCCCACCGTGCCGAGCGGGGTCTCGGCCGTGACCGCCGCCTCGCCGGGGGCAACGGTGTCCGACTCGCGGTAGGTGACGCCGTCACCGACCTCGGCGTCGAAGAGGTGAATCTTCCGGTACACCGCGAGGTGCTGACCCTCCGGCCCGAGCAGCACGCTGGTGTTGTAGACCCGTCCCCCCGGGGCTCCGGCCTCCATGATCGACCCGGCCAGGAGGTGGATCCGCAGCTCCCGGGCCAGCTCGGCGAAGCGGGTCAGGGTGGGGCCATCGAGGCGCTCCGCCGCGGAGGGGCGGTCCTTCTCCGGGCCCATCCAGGACACGTTCTCCGGGAGTCCCACCAGCGCCGCGCCCCGCTCGGCCGCCCGACGAACGAGGCGGGCGGCGACCTCCAGGTTCTTCGCCCGGTCCGGACCGGAGGCCATCTGTGCGGCGGCAACGAGCATGGGCATTCCCGGGGTGATGCGTGTCGGCGCCCGACTGTAACCTCGCTCCGGACGGTGTGCCCCGGCCGCTCCCGTTGACAGGCCCACGGTCCAGCGGGCATGTGAAGGGCCCTTCAACGAGACGAGGAGGTTCGCCATCGCCGCACCTGGAGCCACCAAACGCCTGAAAGAGCTTGCCCGGCAGCAGAAGCAGCGCGAGAAGGCCGAGAAGCGCGAGCAGCGGAAGCGGGAGAAGGCAGAACGTCCGGCACCCGAGGAGGGTGTGGATCCCGACATCGCGGGCATCGTCCCCGGCCCGCAGCCCCCGCTGGAGTGGTGATCCGCGCTCGGCACTCCCGGCCTCCCGGATAATGTGCCCGAAGTCCGGGCAGTTCCGGGTCCGGGCCGGTCCCGATCGCCTTGCACGGGTGCGGGCCACGTGGTAGGCAGCGCGACGACATTTTTCGAAGCTGCAGCACCTCGAAAAGTGGGCCCCGTGCCCGCTTTTTTCGTTTCTAGGGCTCACCATGGCCGAGAGCACCCACCGACAGGACGTCTTGTCCCGCGCCGAGGCGCTGGTGGAGCCACTCGTCCGCGCCGAGGGCTTCGAGCTGGTGGAGCTCGAGTACGTCCGCGAGCCCCAGGGCTGGGTGCTGCGGCTGTTCATCGACCGGCCCGGGCGTGACCCGATGGCGAAGGAGGGCGGGGTGGGCCTGGAGGAGTGCGCGCGGGTCTCGCACGCGGTAGAGACCGCGCTCGAGGTCGAGGACCTCGTTCCCCACGCATACTCCCTGGAGATCAGCAGCCCCGGCATCAACCGGCCGCTCCGGCGTCCGGAACACTTCGCGAAGGTGGTGGGCAAGCGGGTGAAGGTGAAGACCTTCGGGCCCGTGGGTCAGCCGCCGCGCAAGAGCTTTTCCGGTGTCCTCGAGCAGGTGGGCCCGGCGGACATCATCGTGCAGGTCGAGGGCGGCGGGGCGTTCCACATCCCCTTCCGCGACATCGCCAAGGCGAACCTCGACTTCGAGTTCTGACCGACACTCTTCCTGGTACGAAACGGAAACCCCATGGCGACGCCCAGCACCCCGTCCGTCAACCTCAACCTGGTCCTCGAGCAGGTCGCCAAGGACAAGGGCATCGACAAGAGCGTGCTCGTCGCGACCCTCGAGGACGCGATGCAGACCGCGGCCAAGAAGCACTTCGGCCAGGACCGGAACCTCGAGGCCAAGTACGACACCGAGAAGGGCGTGGTGGAGCTCTTCCAGGCAGTGACCGTGGTCGAGCAGATCACCGACCCCATCCAGGCGGTGAACCAGCTCACCCTCGACGAGGCGCGGAAGAAGGGAATGGAGGTCGAGCCCGGTGACGAGCTGGTCTTCCAGATCTTCTACCGCGACGAGGACGCCGCCGAGGCCAAGGCTCAGGATGACCAGTACGGCGACATCCTGAAGCTCAGGACCTTCCGGCACGGCTTCGGTCGCATCGCTGCGCAGACCGCCAAGCAGGTCATCCTCCAGCGGACCCGCGATGCCGAGCGGGAGAACGTCTACAACGAGTACAAGGACCGCAGGAACGAGATCGTCACCGGAATCGCCCGCCGGTTCGAGCGGGGCAACATCATCGTCGACCTGGGGCGCGCCGAGGCGGTGCTTCCGGTGCGCGAGCAGGTCCCGCGCGAGACCTACCGCGCCGGGGACCGGGTCCAGGCCTACGTGCTGGACGTGCTCCGCGAGTCCAAGGGCCCGCAGATCATCCTCTCCCGGGCCAGCGTGAACCTCCTCACCAAGCTGTTCGAGATGGAGGTCCCGGAGATCGCCGAGGGCATCGTGGTCATCGAGGCCGCGGCTCGCGAGCCGGGCGGCCGGGCGAAGATCGCCGTCAGCAGCCGCGATCCGGACGTGGACCCGGTGGGCGCCTGCGTGGGCATGAAGGGCAGCCGCGTCCAGGCGGTGGTGCAGGAGCTCCGGGGGGAGAAGATCGACATCGTGCCCTGGGACGAGGATCCGGCGCGCTTCGTCTGTGCCGCGCTCGCCCCCGCCGAGGTGGCCCGGGTCATCATCGACGAGGCCAACCACGCGATGGAGCTCATCGTTCCGGACGACCAGCTGTCGCTGGCCATCGGCCGGCGCGGGCAGAACGTGCGGCTCGCGGCCCAGCTCACCGGCTGGAAGCTGGACATCAACAGCGAGACCCGCGTCCGCGAGATGCGGGAGTTCGCCAATCGCTCGCTCGGGGCGCTCCCCGGGGTCACCGAGATGCTCGTGGAGACCCTCTACGCCCACGGGTTCCGTCAGGCCCGGGACGTCGCCGAGGCCTCCCCCGATGTCCTGGCGCAGATTCCTGGCCTGGACCCGGCTCGCATCCCGGCGATGCAGGAGCAGGCCAAGAAGCAGATGGTGGACGACGAGATCGAGCTCCGCCGGCTGGAGATGGAGCGGGAGCAGGCCCGTGCCATCGAGGCCCGCCGCCATCCGGACGAGCTGTCGCCGGCCGAGCGGATGATGCGCGTCCGCGGGATGAGCGAGAAGACGGTCGAGTCGCTGGCCCTGTCCGGCTACAAGACCCCGGAGGAACTGGCCAAGGAGACGGACATCGCCAAGCTCGGCGACGTCCCGGCGATCGGGATCAAGAAGGCCCGCCAGCTGAAGAGCGCGGCGGAGAGCTATCTGTTAGAGGAGGCCAAGCTG
>DASROG010000502.1:0-19861 GCA_035646995.1 Myxococcaceae bacterium | reverse complement strand
GGCCAGGGCGCCGCGCCCCCGCCGCGGCCGCTCACCACCTCCACCGCTGCCACCCCGGAGGTCCGGGAGGGCACGGCCAGGGGCCAGGGTCCGGCGACGGATGCCGAGACCCAGGCCGCCATCGACCGCGGCAACGCCCAGGGCAGGAGCGGGGACCTCGACGGCGCCCGCCGGACCTTCCAGGACATCGTCAACAGGAATCCCAACGCCGGTGCCGCCTGGGTGAACCTGGGCGTCGTCGCCGAGCGGCAGGGCGACCTGAAGGAGGCCGAGGCGAGCTACCGCCGGGCGGCGCAGTGCACGCCGGCCCCGCCCGAGTCGTGGGACTTCCTCGCCCGGCTCCTCGTGCGGACCAAGCGTGCCGGCGAGGCCGAGGCGCTGGTCCGCGGCGCCGCCCAGCAGCAGCCCACCGACCTCGGCGCCCGGAACGCGCTGACCTGGGTCCTCCTCGAGACTGGCAGGCTGCCCGAGGCGGAGGCCGAGGCGAAGAAGGTGCTCAAGGCCGACGAGCAGAACGTGCGGGCGATGCAGCTGCTCGCCGGCGGCTACTACCGGCAGGGCAAGTACGAGCTGTGCCGGCTGGTGCTGGAGAACGCCCGGGCGGTGGACCCCAAGGACCCGGTGACCCACAACGCGCTGGGGACGGTCCTGCTGAAGCTGAAGCAGCGGGCGGCCGCGCTGGAGTCGTTCAAGACCGCCGCCTCGCTCCGACCCGACTTCGCCGAGGCGCACAGCAACTTCGGAGCGATGCTGGTGGAGAGCGGCGACTACGAGGGGGCGGTGAAGGAGCTGGAGCAGGCGGTGAGCGCCGCGCCCGAGCTGCTCCCGGCGCGGATGAATCTGGGCAACGCCTACCGGGGAAAGCTCGAGCTGGTGAAGGCCAGGGAGCAATACGAGAAGGTTGTGGCCCTCGATCCCACCCTGGCCGACACCTACTACAACCTCGCCATCCTCCATCTGGACTCGGACGTGCCGGGGATGGACACCATCGACCGCTACAACAAGGCCATCGCCTACTTCACCACCTACAAGGAGAAGGGCGGGGCCGACGAACGGGTCGAGCAGTACCTCAAGGACGCGAACAGGGCCATCGACCGGGAGCAGCGCCGACGGGAGCGGGAGAAGAAGGACCAGCTCCGGAAGGCGGAGAAAGAGGCCGAGGCGAAGCGTCAGGCCGAGGCGGCGGCCCAGGCCCCGGCCGCCGCCCCGCCAGCGGATGGCGACGCGGCGAAGGCCGCCGAGGCGCCGGCCTCCGACAAGAGCGCCCCGCCGGCACCAACGAGCAAGAAGAAGAGCTCTCGCGCTAAGCTGAAGACTCCGTGACACGCCCTGCCCTTCCAGCGCTCGTGGCCTGCGCGGTGCTCGCCGTGGCCGGCGACGTGTGGGCCCAGCCGGACACCTCGGCGGTCCAGAAGGAGGCGGACCGCGCGACCCGGGTCGCCAAGCAGGCCCGCGAGGACGTGAAGGCCGCCGCCCGGCAGCCGGCGCGAACCGGAGGCCGGAAGGTCATCAAGCTCGACACGGTCACCGTCGAGGGCCGCATCCAGAAACCGGAAGCGTTCTATGTGCTCCCCCGCTCCACCCTGAACTTCGACGAGCTGCAGAGGTCCGAGAGCTTCGTGCCGAAGATCGAGAAGAGCGTGCGGAAGGATCCGTTCTAGCCCGTGAGAGCTCCTGCCCGGACAATGTCCAAGCCTGCCTCGAGCAGCGCCAAGATCCTCCGCGTGGGTGTGATCCGCGACGGGAAGATCATCGAGGAGCGTCAGATCCGCCACCCGTCCGGCGTCACCGTCGGGCAGGACGGCACCAACACCTTCGTCATCCCCGCCAGCGAGCTCCCGGCGACCTTTCCGGTCTTCGAGCACCGGAACGGCCAGTACACCCTGCTCTTCACCGACCGGATGAACGGCCGGGTGGCGAACCGGAGCGGCGACTTCGACTTCGCCGGCCTCAAGGGCAGGGGGCTGGTGCAGAAGAGGGGCAGCGTCTGGGCGCTGCCGCTCGACGAGTCGGCCAAGGGCAAGGTCTCGCTCGGCGACGTGACGCTGCTCTTCCAGTTCGTCTCCCCGCCGCCGGAGCCGGCCCGCATCGAGCTGCCCCCCGAGGTCCGCGGCACGGTGTGGCGGAGCATCGACCACCTGTTCTTCGGCATCCTCGCCGCTTCGCTCGTCCTCCACTTCGCCGGGGCGGCGTGCATCATGCTCAGCCCCAAGCCGCCGGACAGCGACCTGGCGCTGGACGAGCTGCCGGACCGCTTCGCCCGCGTGCTGCTGCCGCCCAAGGCCCCCGAGCCCGAGCAGCAGAAGGCGACGGAGCAGACCGCGCAGCCCGAGGAGAAGAAGGACGTCAAGAAGGACGTGAAGAAGAAGGACCTCCCCGCCGATGCCACCGAGCGCAAGGCGGTGCTCCAGCAGCGGGTGGCGGGCAAGGGGCTCCTCAAGATCCTCGGCTCGGCGGGAGGCAGCGGCGCGCTGTCCGACGTGCTCGGTAGCGGTACCGGCTCGGGCGACGTGGCGGCGGCGCTGGCCGGGGCGCGCGGGGTGAGCATCGCCACCGCGGACTCGGTCGGAGCGCGCGCCGGTGGCGGCTCGGGGCGCACCGCGGGCATCGGCGACGTCGGCACCGCGGGCGGGGGCAAGGTGGCGCTGGCTGGAAAGGGCGACGCGAAGGTCTCGGGCCAGGTATCGGCGGCGGCTCCCGAGGTGGACTCGGCGGACGTCGACCGGGCCGCCCTCTCCCGCTACATCCGCGACCGGCTGGGGGCCATCCGCGGCTGCTACGAGCGCGAGCTCAAGCGCAACCCGGGGCTGAAGGGCAAGATCGTGGTGCGCTTCAACATCACGCCCGCCGGGCGTGCCGGGGACGTCCGCATCGAGGAGAACTCGCTCGGAAGCGGCGAGGTCGCGTCCTGCATCACCGGACTGATGCGGAGCTGGATCTTCCCCTTCAAGCCACCCGACGAGGTCCCGGTGCAGTACCCGTTCCTCTTCACCTCCGCCGGATGACGGCCGAGGCTCCGCCCCTCCGTGCCCACATCGGAGTTTGACACCCCCGGTCAGCGCTCCCTACGCTCACGAGGGATGCGACCGTCCGCACGCCTGCCCCTGCTGGCCGCCCTGCTCCTGCTGGGGCCCGGGCTGGCGCGCGCGCAGGGCCCGGCCCGGCCACCCACCTCCACCCTGGATCGAGCAGCCGACGTCCCGGACGCGGAGAAGATCAAGCGTTCGGCCGCGGCGGTCAGCCGGATGCGCACGGTGCTGAGCGAGGTGCTCGGCCGGATCGAGGAGGCGCGGGCCACGAAGGACGTGGTGAAGCTCAACTGCGTCAACGAGAAGCTCACCCAGGTGAAGGGCCTCCTCCGCATCTCCGAGCAGTCGGACGTGGCGCTTCAGGAAGCGGTGGTGAAGAAGGACAGCACCGCCGCCGAGCACGAGTACTCGAAGGTCAGCATCGCGAAGACGAAGGTCGATCAGCTGCGGAACGAGTCCGAGCAATGCATCGGCCAGCTCGCGTTCCGCACCGACGAGAACCTGACGGTGGAGGTAGAAGTTCCCAGCGGGTTGCCCACCGAGGACCCGACGAACCCGCCGGAGCCGTCCCCGCCGACGAACCGTCCGCCGCCGGCGAGCCCGATTCTCTAGTCGGCCCGAGTGGACGCCCAGGCGTGTATCTCGTCTGGCCGCCCACCCCCCGAATCCTGGAGCGACCGCGTGCTTGCATGGTATGACGCACGACGGCTTCCGTCCTGATTGGAGAGGACTCTGTACTTGGGAGGACCGGAGCGGTTGAGACGGATGTCCCCGCACGCCGCCCGCGTCCTTCTGTTCGGCGCGCTCGTCGTGGCGGCGGCTGCGCACGCCCAGGTCACCAGCGTCAACGCCGCGCTCGGCGAGAACAACGGCATCCGCTTCGGGCCGGGCCGCCTTCACCCGTACTTCGACCTCGAGGGCCGGTACGACTCGGCGGCGATCTACGTGCCGACCGATCCCAACAACTTCAACGGCACCTACGAGCTGAAGCCGGAGATCCTGATGCACTTCCGGCCCGGCTTCCGGCTGGACGTTCCAGGAACGGATGTCACGTTCGGGTTCAACGGCTTCTACGACTACGTCTGGTACACCGGCCTGCTCACCAGCGGCTCGAACGCCGCGTCCCACAGCGAGGCCGGCGCCGACATGCACGCCGAGTTCAACCGCGAGGGCGTGGTGGAAGTGGACGTGGCGGATACCTTCGCCCGGAGCGACCGCCCGCGTGACATCGGCCTCGGCGTGGCGGTCATCTCGCTCTACAACCAGCTCCGGTTGACCACCCCCATCCGCCCCGGAGGGCGCGCCTTCGAGATCCGGCCCCACGGCGACTACACGGTCGAATTCTTCGGCGCGTACAGCGGCCTTCCTCCCGCCCTCGGGCCGTGCCCGCCGGGCACCTGCCCCGGAAACCCGGCCGACCCCAGTGTCAACGACTACCAGAACTACGCCGGCGGGCTGGACCTCCACTGGAAGTTCCTGCCCCAGACCGCGCTGGTCTTCGAGTCCAACTTCGAGGGCCGGAGCTACTTCCACCCCGACGGCTCGGTCGTGGCCCCGGGGAAGATCCTCAAGATGCTCGTCGGAGCGCAGGGCCTGGTCACCCCGAAGATCCAGGCCATCCTCAAGGCGGGCTACGCCATCGGCTTCGACGGGGCCGCGTCGACCTTCATCGGCCAGGGAGAGCTGACCTGGAACCCCAACGAGCTCAGCTCGCTCACCGCGGGCGTGCTGCGTGACGTGAACAACGCGGTCGGCGCGGCCAGCGCCACCGACCTCCGGGTGTACCTCAACACCAAGGCCTTCCTCATCGGCCGGCTGGGGCTGCACGCCAACTTCTCCTACGACCTGATCTCCTTCACGCAGGGGCGCGGCCAGAACGACCAGCTCTTCAGCATCGACCTCGGGCCCGACTACGCCGTCGCCCGGTGGTTCATCCTGTCGGCCGGCTACGTGTTGTCCAAGCGTTCGTCGGACTACGCGCAGTCGCTGCCGCTCAACTACACGCGGAACGAGGCATACTTGCGCCTCACCTTCACGTACTAGAGCCGCCCCGCGGCCGTCCCGTGACCAGTCACAGTCTCGTCCCACTTCTCCTCTGCTCGCTCGTCGTCTCCGCCGGGTGCAAGGGGCCCCGCGGAAGCGGCGGCACGACCCTCCGCGCCGACGAGGTCCCCCAGGTCACCGCCGCGCCGTCGAGCTCCACCACCCTCGGGCCCGGTGATCTGATCGAGGTGCGGGTCTTCGAGGAGGCCGACCTCTCGGGCCCGTACCGGGTGGCGCCGGGCGGAACGATCGACTTCCCGCTCTGCGGCAAGGTCCAGGTGCAGGGGCTGAACACCTCGGCCACCGCCGATGCCCTGATCCGCTGTCTCGGCGAGAAGTACCTCAAGCATCCCCAGGTCTCGGTGCTGCTCCGCGAGTACAACAGCAAGAAGATCTTCGTCTTCGGTGAGGTCCAGAAGCCCGGCACGTTCCCCTACGAGGAGGACATGTCGATCATCCAGGCAATCACCATGGCCGGCGGCTTCACCAAGGTGGCGAGCAAGAACGACATCGCGGTCACGCGCCAGGTGGAGGGCAAGGAGACGAAGATCCGCGTGCCGGTGGCGGACATCGGCACCGGCCGGGAGAGGAACTTCCGGCTGCAGCCGGGGGACATCGTCTTCGTGCCGGAGAGCATCTTCTAGAGCGATGGAAGGTCGACGCTCCCCCGCGGCACCGCGGGCGCGGGGCGGGTCCCGGTGCTACGAAGCCGGGCATGCGTGCGCAGCCGGAGATGGACGTCATCCTCAAGCGGTTCGCCCAGCCGGACGAGGTCCGGAAGATGGTGAAGGGCCGCTTCGAGCTGGTGCGGATCGGAGGGATGACCATCGGCCGGGCCTCCTACGAGCCCGGGTGGAAGTGGTCCGAGCACGTGGGCCCGGGGCTGGGGGAGACCCGCTGTTCGGTGGAGCACGTGGGCCTGGTGCTCTCCGGGGCGGCGACCGCTGCGCTCGACGACGGGCGCATCGTCGAGATGCGGACGGGTGACCTGTTCTACATCCCGCCGGTGCCGCACGACTCCTGGGTGGTGGGCGACGTTCCCTACGTGTCCCTCCACTTCCTCGGTGCCGAGCACTATGCCGCGCCGTCCGGAGGTTGAGGTCGTTGCATCCGGCGCAACTCGTGTCGCCCGGGCTGCCCTCCCGGGCCGGCCGTCGAGCGCCAACCTCTGATTTTTCGGGCTCGAGGTCCGGCCCGAACCCTGCACAGCCCGTCGAGAGCCGGCTCCGTGCCCGGCCAGCATCGAAGGGAGCCTCCGTGCATCGCTCGTCCCATCCGGTCCAGGTCGCCACCGAGGCGCCGCTTCTGCGCGTCGTGCTGTTGCTCCTGCTGCTGGTGGCCGCCCTCGCCGGGGTGCTGGTCGCGTCGAGCGCGGAGGTCGGCTGGCTCGCCCTGGGCGTCGTGGTGGTGGTGGGCCCGGTGGCGGTGATGGTGGAGGGCAGGAGCAGGAACCGGTCGGACAGCGAGCCCGCCGCGGCCTTGCGCGCGCCCGCCCAGCCAGCTCTCGGCGCATGGCGGCCAGCGGTGCCGCGAGCCTCGGCGCCCACACCAGCTCCGACGGTGCCGTCGCGCGGCATCGAGTCCGGCGAGGGCCGCGCGGCAGGTTGACCCAGGAGCCCCGGTCGCCGTTCCCTTCAGCGGAACGGCTCCGGCCTCCAGCGGATCTCGGCGAGGAACCGCCGGCATTCCTCGGTGAGCGCGGGGGCGACGCGGGGAGCGGCCGCGAGAACGTCCACCACCGAGGTGTCGTATGGCTCGCCGTCGATGCGGCTCGCCACCGCGCCGGCCTCCCAGCAGATGAGCGCGCCTGCCGCCACGTCCCACGGCTTGAGATTGAACTCGAAGTACCCGTCGTATCGGCCGGAGGCGACGTAGGCCAGATCCAGCGCGGCGCTCCCCAGCCGCCGGATGCCCTGCGCCACGCCGAGGAACCGGGCGATGAGCCCCGCCGGACCCTCCGGGTGCTCGCGCACGTCGTAGGGGAAGCCGGTGCAGAGCAGCGCCCGGTCGAGCCGCTCGATGCTGCTCGGACGGATGGGGCGCCCATTCAGCATGGCCCCGCGACCCCGCACGGCGCTGAACAGCTCGTCGCGCATGGGGTCGTACACCACGCCGACCTGGATCCCACCCTCCCCCTCGACGGCGATGGTCACCGAGAAGTGAGGAAGCGTGTGCGCGTAGTTGGTGGTCCCGTCGAGCGGGTCGATGATCCACCGGTAGATCGAGCCTGCGCTGGCCCCGCTCTCCTCGGAGAGGATCGCGTGATCCGGGTGCCGCGCGCGCAGCCACTCCAGCAGCACCGTCTCGCTCGCCCGGTCCGCATCGGTCACCAGGTCGATCCCTCCCTTGAAGTCGATGGTCCGCGGCTGATGGAAGCGATCGGCCAGCACCCGGCCGGCGCGCCGGGCGCCCTCCACCGCGGTCTCGAGCAGCGTGTCCAGCGAGACGGTCACTGGCCATCCTTGAGCAGCGCGTCCAGCTGCGTCCGGATGTCGTCGAGGCTCCCGTCGAAGCTCTCCTGCGTGAAGCGGACGCGGCCGCTGCGGTCCACCACCCAGGTGGTCGGCATCTGCTTGAGCTTCAGCTTGTCCTCGAGCACGAAACCTCCCGGGTCGAGCAGCACCGGCAGGTCGACGCGGGCGGCGGCGAGGAAGGTGGGGATCTGCGCCCGGTCCTCGTCCACGCTGACCGCGTACACCCGCACCCCGCGCTTGGCGTAGTCCCGTCGCAGCGCCTGGAGCTGGGGAAGCGAGCGCACGCAGGGAGCGCACCAGGTCGCCCACGCGTCGATGACCACCACCTGGCCGCGGTCGGCGGAGAAGGAGTGCTTGCCCGGCCCGGGGTAGGTGCTCAGCGTGATGTCCGTGACCGAGGCGCCCGCCGCCACGGGCTGCGCCGCGAGCCCGTGGGCCTTCGCTCCGGGGGCGGTGGTGGTGGTCTCGGCGCAGCCGGCCAGCACCAGCAGCAGCGCCACCAGCCGTCTCACGGGCGCCCCTTCCGGAGCTCCGCGAGCAGGGCTGCGTGAAAGCCTCCGAAGCTGCCGTTGCTCATGCCGAGGATGACGTCGCCGCTCCGGGCCTCGGCCGCGACGCGGGCCACCAGGGTCGGTACGTCGCCGGCCGCGTCCGCCTCGAGACCCTGCGCGCGCAGGTCCGCCACCAGGTGGGGGATGTCGAGCTCTTCCCCCTCGGGCACCTGGTCGTGCTTCTCGGGCGTCTTGAGGCTCACCCGCGCCGCGCCGTCGAACGACCCGGCGTACGCCGCCTGATGAAGCTTGCGGCGGCTGGTGTTGCTCCGCGGCTCGAACACCGCCCACAGCCGGCGGTCCGGCCAGCGAGCCCGGAGCGCGTGGATGGTCTCCCGGACCGCCGTCGGATGGTGGGCGAAGTCGTCCACCACCAGGACGCCGTTCACCTCACCGCGGACCTCCTGCCTACGCTTCACCCCGAGAAACGAGGCGCAGCCGGCGACGAAGGCCTCGAAGCTCACTCCCAGCGGGGCGAGGGCCGCCCAGGCGCCGAGCGCGTTCTCCGTGTTGTGGAGCCCGGGGACGGCGAGGTGCACTGGCCCGACGCGCCGGGCGTGGTCCACCAGCGTGAAGCGCACGCCGTCGGGATGTTGGGTCACGTCCTGCGCCTGGACGTCCGCGGGATGCTCGGGATTCACCGCGTAGGTCACCACGGTCCCCCGGCCGGACCGGGCCAGCGCCACCGCGGCTGGCCAGGCCGCGCTCACTGCGATGCGCCCATCGGGCGGCACCAGGGCCACGAAGCGCTCGAACGCCGATGCGTAGTGCGCCTCGTCCCGGTAAATGTCCGCGTGGTCCAGCTCCATGCTGGTGAAGATGGCGGTGCGCGGCTGGTAGTGCAGGAACTTGGGGCCCTTGTCGAAGTAGGCGGTGTCGTACTCGTCACCTTCCACCACGACGTGGGGACCCCTGCCGACGCGGAAGTTGCTGCCCGCGTTCCCGGTGACGCCACCAACGAGGAACGACGGGTCGATCCCCGCGGTGACGAGCAGGTGGGCGGTCAGCGCCGAGGTCGTGGTCTTCCCGTGCGTCCCCACCACCACCACCGGGTGCCGGCCGCGGAGGAAGAGCGCGCCGAACGCCGCGGGGAAGCTCATCGCCGGAAGCCGGCGCTCGCGCACGGCGGTGGCCTCGGAGTTGACCCGGCGGATGACGTTGCCCACCACCACCAGATCCGGCCTCGCCTGATCGAGGTTCTCCGGGCGATAGGGCGTCATCACCTCGATCCCCCAGGCGGCGAGCATGTCGCTCATCGGCGGGTAGACGTTCTGGTCGCTCCCGGTGACCACGTGGCCCCTCGCCTTGAGCATCCCGGCGAAGCTGCCCATGCCGGTCCCGGCCACGCCGAGGAGATGGACGCGCCGGGCCTGCTCGGGGCGGACGTCCTGGAGGATGTTGCCGTCGTCGGAAGTCGGGGCTGGCTTGACGATGTCGCGCTCCTGTTGCGTCTGCTTGTAGCACGCGAGAGTCGTGAGCCGTACGACGCGTCCGACGCCTCTCGAGCCAGGATCGATCTACAGTCCGTCGCTCCCGGGGGAGGCATCGCATCGTGTGGAGTGCGACGCTCGGAGCTCTCGAGCAGGTCGTGGTCAGGGTGTTCGGTGTGCTGGTGTGCGCGGCGATCGTGCTGCCCACCTTGCCGCGGCTCGGGCCGGTTGCCGCCGCGCTGGCCGTCCTGCTCGGTGCGGCCACTGCATGGCAGATCTGGCGCTGGGTGCCGGAGTCGGTGTCGGGGAGCGTCCGGCGGCGCCCGGTGCTCGCCGTGCTCTGGACCGTGGCCGCCCTTCTCGCCCTCGTCCAGGTCGGCCGGCTGGCGGCCTTCACCGCCGACCCGGACCGGGTCTGGGGCTCGGCGGTGCCGGATCCGGCGGCGGCGAACCACGCCTGCATCTCCGCCTACTTCGTCGCCGCGGAGCTCTCTCGTCGGGACGTGGTCAACCTCTACGACGAACGCTACTACCCGGCATTCGCGGGGGACGCCGCGCGCCTGCTCGCCCCAGAGTCCATCCACGGCCTCGCGAAGTGGATCGACGACCCGTACGAGTACCCGCCTCCCTTCCTCCTCTTTCCGCGCGCGGCGCTGCTGGCGAGCGACGACTTCCCTGCCCTTCGCGCGGGCTGGTTCGTCCTCCAGGCGCTGGCCCTGGTCCTGGTCGCGGCCGGGCTCGCCCGGTGGGTGGGTGGACGGGACGGTGAGCTGGCGTTCCTCCTGCTCCCGGTGCTGCTCGCCTCGCTGCCGACGTTGCTGGGCCTGCAGTTCGGGCAGTTCCACGTGGCGACGCTCCTGCTCTCGGTGACGGCCATGATCTGCTTCGAGCAGCGAAGGACGGGGACAGGCGCCGCGCTCCTGGCGATGGCCACGGTGTCCAAGCTCTTCCCCGCCTTCCTCCTGGTGTTCCTCCTCGCGCGGCGCCGATGGCGCGAGGCGGCCTGGACCCTCGGGGCGTGCGGGGTGTTCGCGCTGGTGGGTCTGGCGGTCCTCGGGTGGACCCCGTTCCAGGCCTTCCTCGGCTACCAGCTGCCCCGCATCCACACCGGCGAGGCGTTCGCCTTCTACGAGAAGGCGCCGGAGTTCATCATCTCGCGGAACTTCGGCATCCCCGGACTGACCACCAAGCTCAACCTCCTCGGCGTGCCCGGAATGACGCGCCAGCTGGGGAGCGTGCTCGGGTGGATCTACACGCTCGGGTTGCTGGCCATGGCGTGGGTGGGCGGTCTCCGGCCGGCCAGCCGCCTCGGCGATTCGCGCATCTGGCTCGGCCTGCTCTCGCTGGCCGCGCTACGGAGCCCGCTCGCGCCTTCGGCGTACGTGACCATCTCCATGCTCTGGCTCCTCACCCTGCTCGCCGGCGAGGTCCGCGGAAGGCCTGCACGAGCGGTGGCGCTCGTCCTGGCCTGGGTGGCGATCATGGGTCCGCCACCGCTGGAGGGCCCGCCCGAATTCGTCGTCGGTTTCATCGGGCAGGCGGTCGGGATCGCAGTGTGTCTCTGGGCCGTGCTCGGTCCTCGCCCTGGGACGATGCGGATGCAGGAACCGGCGCTCGCCGCCGGCTGACCCGTCACCTGGCCTGAGCGGGCTGGTCCGGCAGCGGCGCGACGGACGACTCGGGGATGCAGGACACCACCGCGTGCTCGGCGGCCTTGCAGACGTAGGTCTCGCTCTTGCCGCATCCCGTGGCCCGGTAGCGGGAGTCACCGAGCTCCTCCACCTTCACCTGGTCCGCCGGACAGCTCGCGCTCTTCGCCAGGTTGTCGCGAGCGGCGGTGCTGAGCACGCCCGCCGCGCAGGCCGTGAGACCGAGCGCGCCGGCGAGGACTGCGGAGAGAACGGGAGACGGGGCACGGTTCATGCCCCGTTGTTTATCCCAGCCCGAGGGCCTGCAACACCGCGTCATGGAAGGGGGGGCGAAACTCCTGAACCCTGAGGTTGTCACGTCCCAGCGCGGTGCGGTTGGTGACCAGCGCGACGCTCAGACCCCGGGCGCGGTCCACCCAGAGGCTCGTCCCGGTGTAGCCCAGGTGCCCGAACCCGCCCGGCGGCGTCCGCCCGAGGAGACGCCCCGCCGCGCTCGACTCGCCGGAGGGCGTGTCGAACCCGAGCCCGCGGCTGCTGCCCGGCGGAGGCGTGACGGCCCGCTCCCAGAGCGCGGCCGGAGCGAGGCGCCCTGCTCCGGCCAGCTCCTCGAGGACCCGCTGTCCGAAGCGGGCGACCTCGGTGGCGGTGCCGAAGAGCCCTGCGTGGCCCGCGACTCCATCCATCACCCAGGCGTTGTCGTCGTCCACCTCTCCCGGACGGGATGGCTCGCTCGCGAGCGATTCCCAGCGGTTCTCCTGTCCGGGCGCCGGCGGGCGGGGCCGCAGCGAGCCGGTGGGCGGCAGTCCGTCCCACCTTCCGCCGCACGGATCCCGGTCGTCGTGTCCGCGGGTGGAGAGGCGGTGGAAGTGGGTCGCGACGCCGAGCTTCCCTGACAGCCGTGCGTGCACGGCGTCGAGGGGCGCTCCGGCGGCCTCGGCCAGCATCTCCCCCGCCAGCAGGAACCCGATGTCGCTGTACAGCGTGCGCGTGCCCGGCGGCGCATCCAGCGGGGAGCGCGCGGCCGCGTCCCTGACCTCACTGCGCACCGTCCGGCGCGGCGCGGCGGGGCAGTCGGCGCGCCGCAGCTCGGGCACGGTGTGCAGCACCACCGCGAAGAAGGGCTGCCAGGCCGGAAGCCCGGAGCGGTGCGCCAGGAGATCGCCCAGCGTCGCCCCGTTCCTCGCCAGCGGGCTGCCGTCGATCCAGCGCGAGACCGGCGTGGAAGGGCCCACCTTCCCCTCGGCCCACAGCCCGACGAAGGCCGCGGCGGTGCAGAGGATCTTCGTGAGCGAGGCGAGGTCGAACGGCGTCTCCTCCCCCGCGCCCACCGCGGCCCGGCCGACCTCGTGGCCCTCGTGGAACACCGAGGCCTGGGCCGCGGGGAACACGCCGTCACGGACCCCCGCCTCGAGCAACGCGCCGAGCGCGGCGTTCACCAGCCCGTCCCCGGCATGCTGGGCGGCGGAGACGCTCCGCGGCGGGTGCAGGTGCGCGCCTGTCCCTCCGGCCAGGAGCAGTCATAGACCGCGCTCTTGCTACAACCGTCCGCCTGGTAGCCGCCGCCGGTGAGGGTCTTCACCTGGACCTTCTCCTCGGGGCACTTCGCGTCGGCGGACATGCTGCGGCGAACGGTGGGCTCGAAGCCGCGACAGCCGGCGGTCGCCATGGCCAGCAACCCGAGCGGGAGGAGCCGGGCGATCGGCGAGCGGCTCACGCCGTGGCGGCCTCCAGCGGCTGCAGCGTTCCCTCGTGCGCGTCGAGCCGGTGCCGCGCGCCGAGCGCCACCGGGGCATTCACGTCTCCGTGGCCGATGGGCAGATCGGTGATGCACGGCAGGCCCACCTCGTTCGCCAGCTCGGTCACCACCTCGCGGCAGGTATGCGGCTCGTAGCGCCGGTCGATGGGCTCGCACTCCAGGAACTGTCCGAAGGCGATGCCGGCGATGCGGGAGAAGACCCCGGCGTTGCGGAGGTGGGTCCAGACGCGGTCGATGCGGTAGGGCGGCTCGCCCACCTCCTCCAGGAGGAGGATGGCCCCGTTCATCTCCGGGAGCCACCGCGTCCCGAGCAAGGTGGAGAAGACGGTGAGATCGCCGCCGAGCAGTGGGCCCTCGACCACGCCCGGCACCAGCGGCTTGCCCTGGAGCGGTTCGGGGACACGGCCCTCCAGCAGGGCGAACAGCCGGTCGGAGACCCAGGGTGGCTGGTCCGCCAGCTGGGTCACCACCGGCGCATGGATGGAGATCCGCCCGGTGGCCTGGAGCGCGCAGTGGAGAGCGACGTTGTCCGAGAAGCCCACCAGCGGCTTGAGCGGAAGCCGCCCGAAGTCGATGCGGGGAAGCAGCCGCGCGGCGCCCGAGCCACCCCGGGCGCAGACCACCGCGCGGTTCCCCGGATCGGAGAAGGCGTCGACCAGCGCCGCGGTGCGCACGTCGTCGGTCCCGGCGAGGTACCAGCGCTTCTCGAACAGGCTCGGCGAGGGCGCGAGCTCGTATCGCTCGGCGAGCCGGGCCATGCCGCGATCGAGGCGCTCCCGATCGAAGGGAGAGGACGGGGCGACCACTGCAACGCGGTCCCCCGGTCGCAGACGCGGAGAGCGCACCATTGAGCCGAAGCGTACCACGCGGCCGCGACGTCGAGCGGCGACGGGACCACCGCGCCTGCCTGCCTGGGTGAGGTGTGGTGCGGGCGCGAGTGCGATAAGTCACTCCGCCGGACGAGGCTCGCGATGGCTGGACGACTCATGCCCGCCGTGTTCCTGGGACACGGCAGCCCGATGAACGCCCTGGAGCGGAACCGCTTCTCGACCGCCTGGGCCGATTTCGGGGCGACCGTGCCCCGGCCGCGTGCCATCCTCGCCGTCTCCGCGCACTGGTACGTGAACGTCACCGCCGTCACCGCCATGCCGCGGCCACGCACCATCCACGACTTCTACGGCTTCCCGCGGGAGCTGTTCGAGGTGCAGTACCCCGCCCCCGGCAGCCCCGAGCTGGCGGAGGAGGTGGCGGACGTGGTGAAGCCCATCCACGTCGGCCTCGACGGCGACAGCTGGGGCATCGACCACGGCACCTGGTCGGTCCTGGTGCATGCTTTCCCCCGGGCCGATGTTCCGGTGGTCCAGCTCTCCATCGATGCGCGCCGCGACCTGGACTTCCACCTCGAGCTCGGCGCGCGGCTGGCGCCGCTCCGGGAGCGCGGCGTGCTCGTCGTGGGGAGCGGGAACGTGGTGCACAACCTGCGACTGCTCGACTGGTCCGCTCCCGACACGGCGTTCGACTGGGCGCGGCGCTTCGACGAGGCCGCGCGCCAGCTGCTCACCACGAGCCCGGCCGACACGCCGCGGCTCCGGACCCATCCCGACCACGCGCGCAGCGTTCCCACGCCCGACCACTTCCTCCCGCTGCTCTACGTCGCCGGTCTGGCGAGCGCGGCGAACCGTCGGCTGGATCTCCTGGTGGACGGCTACGCGTACGGCTCGCTGTCGATGGCGGCGTACAGCCTCGATGCGACCCTCCCGACCCGGCGCACGAGTCCCGCGCCGGGCGCTGGAGTTCCGGATCCGTCGGTGATCCCCTCCGAGGACACCAACCTCTGACCATGCGGATCCAGCCGGTCTCCGATCTCCACCTCGAATTCGACGAGGATCACGGCAAGCGCTTCGCCCAGTCGCTCCCGGTGCTCGGCGATGTCCTGGTGCTCGCCGGCGACGTCCTCCCGATCCGCCGCGAGCCCCACGTCCGCGAGATGCTGGGCTGGTTCTGCCTCCGCTTTCCCCGGGTGGTCTACGTGCCGGGGAACCACGAGTTCTACAAGACGTCCCCCGAGGCTGGCTCGGCGCTGCTCGCCTCCTGCGCCCGCGAATTCCCGAACCTGCATCTGCTCGACGCCGCGGTGGCGGAGATCGACGGGACACGCTTCGTCGGCGTCACGCTCTGGTTTCCTCCCACCCCGGACGAGGAAGGGTACCGGCGCTTCCTGATGGACTTCTCGCTCATCGAAAGCTTCGTCCCCTGGGTCCACGAGGCGCACGCACGGCACGTCGCCTTCCTCGAGCAGAACGTCCGGCGCGGCGACGTGGTCATCACCCACTTCGTGCCTCACCCTCGCAGCATCGCTCCGCAGTACCAGGGTAACCCGCTCAACCGCTTCTTCGTCGCCGAGGACGTCGCGCCGCTGGTCGAGGGGCGAGGTGCGCAGCTCTGGATCCACGGCCACACCCACGTGGCGTTCGACTACCGGGTCGGCGAGACGCGGGTGGTGTGCAACCCGCGCGGCTACCCGCGCGAGCCGGGCACGTCGATGAACCCCGAGCTGGTCATCGAGGTCTGAACCGCAGCGCGCTCCACACCTCGTCGATGGCGATCTGCCGCACCGGCTGGGCCCCGCGCTTCTGCAGCTCCTTGGCCAGGAGGTCCCGGTTCAGGTCCGTCCCCAGCTGTCCCCCCTTCGGGTAGGCGGCCCAGGCGATGCGGTCGGCGCGCGCCGCCTCGATCATCGGTGCGGCCAGCCGGTCGAGGTCGGTCGCTTTCGTCACGAAGACCAGGACGTCCTTCACGTTCGCGAGCGCGGTGACCTCGACGTCGTCCAGGTCGACGTCCTTCGGCTTGCCGAGCACCCGGAGCTTCGTCCCTGCCTTGAGGTTCAGCTTCTTCGCTAGGCTCATCTGAGCGCCCCATCGAAGGTGTCCCCATCGAAGGTGTCTGACACCGTCGTGTCAAGTGGACATGACACGGGGGTGGAGCTTCACCGCTCGAGGAGCGCCTCGAGTCGACGGCGGCCGCCCGGCGTGCAGTAGGGGAGCAGCAGCGCCAGCGCCGAGCGCAGGTGGAGCTCGAGGCGCTCGGCCGGCTCTGCGTCGGGCGCCGCCAGGATGGCCGACGGGAGCCAGAAGAAGATCTGGGTGAAGAGCTGCAACCGCAGCTCGGGCAGCCGCTGCTTGACCCGCTCGCCGTCGAGCAGCCCGCCCGCGACCAGCTTCCCCACGATGCGCTCGGTCCGGGCATCCCGGCGGCGCTGCATCTCCTCGTGCACCGGCCGGAGCTCGGGGAAGGCCACCAGCAGCCCCACCACCTCGCGGAAGAACCAGCGGTTCTCCAGGTCCCGCCGCATGATCGCCCGGACGAGGGCCACCACCTCCTCGAACCCCTCCCCCGCCGGCAGCGCCTCCGCCAGCGCGTTGTTCCGGGCGTGAGCGTCGGCCATCAGTAGAGGTAGGCCGGACACGTCGCGAGGCCCACGCCCGCGTCGCAGGGGGATGGGTCTGGGTCCGGAAGTGCGGGGGCGACGTTCGCGCAACCCCACTGCGACCGGGGTGGCGGGGACAATTGCGGGATCGCGGGCGACGCTGCGTCGGCCGAGGTGGAGTGTGAGGGTGCACACGCCGGACAGGTGTTCCGGGTCTTCGGGGGGCCGATGCGGTAAAGGGAGCCGATGCTTCCCCACGCGCTCGAGAACCCGACGGTGAAGGCCGCGATCGAGGCCTTCCAGAAGGGCGACCGGACGGCCTGGTCCGCCCTGTTCGAGAACGACGCCGAGCTGTTCGACGACGGCAGTCCGCGGAGTCTGGAGAAGTTCACCCGCGACGCGCTCGGGCACGAGCGGTTCACCTCCTTCGACCAGGTGAGCCCCGATGGCCTGGAGATCGTGGGGAAGTTCCACTCGGAGCAGTGGGGCGACTTCAAGACCTACTTCCGGTTCCAGGTGAGTCCGGACGGGAAGATTCACCGGCTGGACATCGGGCAGGTGGACTGAGCCTCGCCCGGTGCACACCGCGATGGCCATAGGAGTCGGCCTGGTTCTCCTGGGAGGCTGTCTCCTCGTCGGCAGGCTCCTCGGCGGGCCCGGCGCGCTCCCCACGGCCGCGCTGATCTTCCTTCCGCTGTGGCTCATTGGCGCCGGGGTGAACATGGCCATCGGCGTCCGGAAGGCCGGCTACACGGTCGCGGAGGAGGCGCCGGTGTTCCTGGTGGTCTTCGCCGTCCCGGCCCTGGTGGCGCTCCTTCGCTGGCGCCTGCACTGACGGAACCGATCGCCCATGTCCGTGAGTCCATCGGCCCTGGAGGATCGACCCACACCGAGCGGCGCCGGTCACCGCGAGTCGTCCGGGCGGGAGATCGCGCTCCTCACCGCCCTGGCGATGATCTGCTTCGCCGGGAACTCGCTCCTCTGTCGCCTGGCGCTGCGAGGCGGCGCGATCGACGCCCCGAGCTTCACCGCGGTGCGGCTCGGGTCCGCAGCGCTGGTGATGGCGGTCCTGGCCCGGCTCGGCGGGCAGGTGCGCGCGCACGGCGGAAGCTGGATCTCGGCCGCGGTGCTCTTCGGCTACGCCATCGCCTTCTCTCTCGCCTACGTCCAGATCGGCGCCGGGCTCGGCGCCCTCCTCCTCTTCGGCGCGGTGCAGCTGACGATGATCTGCTGGGGGCTGGTGAAGGGCGAGCGCCCGCGCACCGCCGAGTGGTCCGGCCTGGCGCTGGCCCTGGTGGGGCTCCTCCTCCTCACCAATCCCTCGGTCTCCGGCTCGCCGCCGGGCGGCATGGCGCTGATGCTGCTCGCCGGGCTGGGCTGGGGGGTCTACTCGCTCCGCGGGCGCCGGGCCGCCGACCCGCTGCAGACCACGGCGTCGAACTTCGCCCGGACCGTTCCCCTGGTACTGGTGATGGTCGCGGTCAGCTTCCTCGTCGAGCGCCCTCACCTGTCGACGACCGGAGTCCTGGCGGGCGTCGCCTCCGGAGCCGTGACCTCGGGCATCGGATACGTGATCTGGTACCGCGCGCTGTCGAAGCTGAGCGCGCTCCAGGCGGCGACGGTGCAGCTGACGGTCCCGGTGATCGCCGCTCTCGGTGGCGTGGCGTTCCTCGGCGAGCAGATCACCCTCCGGCTCCTCGGCGCCGGCTCGCTGGTGCTCGGTGGGATCGCGGTGGTGATCCTCAGCCGCAGCCGCTGATCGGTCCTACCGGGCGAGGCGGCGGACGACCTCGTCCACCGCGGCATGCATCCCCGCCGGAGAGTCGGCCCGGAGGCGCTGGCCATGACCTGGAAGGACCCACTGGAACCGGAATTCGCTGATCCGTTCCAGCGAGCGGAGCTGCTCAGGCCAGGAGTACCAGCAGACCCCCTGGCCCATGTCGAGCCGGTGGTCGTCCTCGTCCCACCAGAGGTGGTCGCCGGTGAAGAGGAACTTCTCCCGGTAGAGCAGCGCGATGGACCCCCGGGTGTGCCCCGGCACGGGGATGACGGTGAGCTCGTCATCGAGGACCACGGGCTCCGTGCCGGTGATCCGCCGCTCGATGGGCAACGAGCCGACGTCGGCGGCGTGCATGACCCGCTCGCACCCGAAGCGGCGCACGAACTCGGCGTGGTCCGCGACATCGTCCCGGTGCGAGAGGACCATCGTCCGGACGCCGCCCAGCGCTGCGATGCGCTCGAGCAGCGGGCGCGATGCACGAGGCGAGTCGACCAGCACGTTCCCGGCCTGCCGCACGATCAGGTACGAGGACGCGCCATACGACGCCTCCGCGTGCCAGCCGCAGTAGTAGACGTCGTCCTCCAGGGCCTCCGGAAACGCCGCGAGCGCGGCGTCGAGTGGCCGCTTCGGTGAGCTTCCGATGCTCGCCGTCGGGCAGGCGACCAGGGCCATCAGCGCGCGGAGCTCGGGGGCGCCGGCCTCGGGCTGGGCAGCGACGTACGACTGTCCGCGCCGGTGCGATCGACCGAACGTCGCAGGCGCGATCTCCCGACACGCGCCGCAGTCGATGCAGCTGTCGTCGACGAAGAAGGCGCCGGGAGCGTTCTCCACGAGCCGGGCGGCGAGGCGGGCCATCGAGGGAATCTATGTCGCGCCCATGCGACCGCTGCACGGCCGCCCGCTCGCCGCGCGCCGGAGCGCATCGAGGACATCGCGACGGTGGGGGTTCGGCGCGCGGACATCGGGAGGGATCTCCCGGGCGGCGGAGACAGTCCCCCACGCACGGGCCGAGGTGGCCGCGATGCACTGCGAGCCCGAGCGGAGTCCGGGCGGGCCCGCGCCAGCTGGCTGCTGGCGGGTGCGCTGGTCCGGACCGGCGAGAGGGCCGAAAGGCAGCCGTTGCGCGACCGCTGCCTGCCGGCATACCGCCGGTAGGGGCTCGCCGACACGCGCGTGATTGCCCCGCTCGAGGCGCCGGCGCGCACACCCCCGTGACCTCCGTGCTCCGGCTGGCGGTCCGGAGCACGACGAGCGCCGTTGCCCCTCGACGCCGATTCACCGCCGAACATCGGGCGCCCCACCGGTGCTGATCGCCGCCGGTTTGCGAGCATTGCTCGGGCCGTGACCCCCGCACGTGTGCTTGGCTGTGCCTGGCGGTCTTGCGGACGGGAGGGACGGCCGATGGGCCCAGGAACGGCGGTGGCGCGGTTCCGAGGCGGGGAGAAACGAGCGCTGCTGCGCCGTGCGCTCGCGTTCGGGCTCTGGGCCGTCCTGGTGGGATCCGCGGTTCGCCCCTCCGTCGCCCGGGCAGACCAGGAGCTGCCGCCGCAGGGGACTCCTGGGACGCCGCCGTCCGGTTCCGCACCGGCGCCTTCCGCGACGCCGGCACCCCCGCCTTCCTCGCCGGCAGCTCCCGGTCCCGGGACGTCCCCGCCGTCGACGGCGGCCTCCCCGCAGGCACCCTCCCCACCGGACGCCTCCGCGCAGGCGCAGGCCCAGCCC
>DASROG010000501.1:0-8317 GCA_035646995.1 Myxococcaceae bacterium | reverse complement strand
ACACGATGCGCAGCGCATCCCGGGTGAGGAGGCGCGAGAGCCGGAACAGCCCCGCCGCCCGCGCCCCGGCGTAGAACGACTGCTTCAGCCGTGGCCGGACTCGCCGGGCCACCGTCGTCCCGGTCTCGCGGGCCCACCGCGCCGCCTCGCGGACGGCGAGGCCCCGGTCTCCCGGCCACCACAGGTCGGAGTGGATCCGTGGGTCCAGAGTGAGCCCGGCGAAGCGAGCGACGGTGCGGAGCTTCTCCCGTCGGAGCACCGCGGCGTCCTTGAGCACGCTCCACACGTGCATGAGCTCGCCGGGGACCGTCTGCCGGCACCGCACGCCGGCTCTCCAGCCCGGCTCCGGCTCGCGCCCCCCCAGCCAGGCATCGAGGAGCAGCCGCGGGAAGTCCACCCCCGCCGCCAGCGCGAGGTGCAGCGAGCCCCAGAAGCGCGCGTTCAGCTCCAGGAGCCGGAAGTCGCCGGTGGACGGGTCCCGCCGGTACTCGAGCATCGCCACGCCGTTCCAGCCGATCCGCCGCAGCACCGAGAGCGCGTGGGCCTCCACGTCCGGAAGGCGCACGCTCTCGCGGAACGAGGAGACGCCCCCGGTATGCGGCACCTCGTGGATCCGCCGGTGGCCGAACCGGGCGCGGGGATGCCCGTTCACCATGAGGAAGAAGACGCCCACCCCGGCGCCTGGGACGTGCCCCTGCACCAGGAGTCGCCGGTAGTGCGGGAGCCAGCGGACCAGCTCGGCCCGGGCCGCCGCCGGGCCATCCACGCGGAGCACCCGGCTGGGCGCGCCGGCCCGGGCGAGGACCGCGTCGGCCTTCAGCCACAGCGGGCTACCCAGCAGCGCCAGCCGCTCCACCGGCGGCACCTCGCCGTCGATGACCAGGCTGGGCGGCAGGTGCGGGTCGCCCTCCAGCACGGACGCCAGCTCGACCTTGCTGAAGGCGAGCTCGAGCAGGGCCGGGTCGAAGAACGGGAGCAGATGCTGGAGCTCGCCCAGCGCCGGGCGGAGCCCGAGGAGGAAGAACTCCGACGGCACGATGGCGCGGATGCCGAGCGTCCGCACCGTCTCCCGCACCCAGGGGATGAACTCCACCGACGCCGCTGGCGGATGGACGCGGGTGGTCCGCACCCACCGGGAATGGAGCCCGAGCGCCTCGGCGGACTCCGCGCACGCGTGCACCGGGTACCCGGCCTGGCCGAGCGAGCGAATGACGCCCACCGCCCCCAGGGACCCTGCCTGGGGGACGAGGACCGGGACGCTCCCGCGGTCGACGCCCGATCGATGCTCAGCGTTCCGCACGCCGGCGCTCCACCGTCCCGATCAGCGCCTCCACCGCCTCGTCGATGCAGCCGAAGCAGGTGTCGAAGTACGCGTCCGAGAGGCCGTACGGGTCCGCCAGGACCGGGCGTGGCGAGCGACACCAGAGCCCGAGCAAGGTCACCTGTGCCCGGGGATGCGCCCGGCGGAGCGCACGGGCCTGATGCGGCTCCATGGCCACGAGGAGGTCGCCCGCGGTGGGACGCACGTCCTCGGCGCGGCGCGAGGAACGCGGGAGCAGCTCGATGCCGCGGCGCCGGGCCGCGCTGACCGCGACCGCATCCGGCGGGGAGCGGCCGTCCGCGCTCAGCCCGAACGAGCCGGCCTCGACCCCGAGCGCCCGCGCGCGGGCCTCGGCGTACCGGCTCCGGCACACGTTTCCCGCGCAGACGAACACCAGACGCAGCACGCGGCTGGCGTCGAAGGTCCTGAGGTCCGAATAGGCGCCCAGGCGGTGGAGCCAGGACGTCGCCTGATGGCGAACCCAGGCCTGCTTGCGCCCATGTCGCTCCGTCACGTCCCTCGACCAGACCGTCAGCACGCCTGTCACGCTGCGGCAAGCTAGGGCGGCCGCGCCGTGCGGCAAGCCGCCCTGCACCACCGGCTGTCAGCCGGAGGACCGTGCCCCGGCACGGACGCCGGGTCCTCCCTAACTTGGGGGACGCCCGTGGACAGCCTGCTCTGCGTCGCCAACTTCCCGGCCAGCACCGGGTACGCCTGGACCTTCATCGGACGGATGTTCGCCGAGGTCGCGAACGCCGTGGCCCGCGACGGGATCCGCACGCTGGTGGCCTATCCTCTGCTCGACACCCGCCCGGACTCGCTGGCCGGGAGCGCGGCGGAGCCCCTGGGGCTCGACCTCTCGCTCGCCACGCCCCGGTCGCTCCGCGCGGGCGTGGAGCTGGTCCGCAAGGAGCGGGTCCGCGCAGTGTGGCTCATCGACCGGCCGGTGTTCTCGCCGGCGTACGCCGCCCTCCACGCGGCGGGAGTGCGCCGGGTGGTCGTGCACGATCACAGCTCCGGCGCCCGTCCGGCGCGCCACGGGCTGCGCGGGCTCGCGAAGCGGCTCGCCACCAGCCTCCCCTGGGCGGCGGCAGACGCGGTGGTCGCGGTGAGCGAGTACGTCGCCGAACGGCAGCGGACCGCCGGGCGCGTTCCCGCCGGACGCATCCAGGTGGTTCCCAATCCGGTCTCGGTGCCCGACGCGGTCCGGCCACCGGCCGAGGTGCGCGCGTCGCTCGGGTTGTTGCCCGGACGTCGCCTGGTCGCGGCGGCGGGGCGGCTCACGGAGGAGAAGGGATTCGCCGACCTGATCGCCGCCGCCGATGCGCTCCCCCCCGACGTGGACGTCCTGGTCCTCGGCGACGGACCCGAGCGCGCCCGGCTCGAGGCGCAGAGGGCGAATCTTCGAACGGGCACGCGCGTGCGGCTCGCCGGTCAGCGCCCCGACGCCGCGGAGTGCGTCGCGGCGGCCGACGTCTGCGTGGTCCCCTCTCGATGGGAGGAGGCGTTCTGCCTCGCCGCCGCGGAGCCCCTCGCCCGAGGCAGACCGCTGGTGGCGACGCGCGTCGGCGCCATTCCCGAGCTGGTGCGCGACGGCGTCACCGGGCTGCTGGTGCCCCCGGCCGATCCGCCGGCCCTGGCTGGTGCCATCCAGCGCCTCCTCGACGCGCCCGACCTCGCTACCGCGCTCGGCCAGTCCGCGCGCGCACACCTCGTCGCAACGCACGGATGGCCTCGCGCGATCGCGGCCCTGGTGTCGGTGCTCGCGCCCGCGTTCGGCGCGAGGCTTCGTGTGGGCAGCGGCGCACCCCTTCCCAAACGTTGACGCGGGTGCCGAAAGGCGGTGTCGTCTGCCCTCTCCCCGAACGAGAGAGAGCAATGCGCATCCCGCTCGTGGTGTTCGTCGCCGTCCTGGCCCTGACCATCGCCTGCACCGACGAGGGGCCGATCCAGGGCGCGGGTCCGAAGCTGACCATCTCCCCGGCCACGCTGAGCGTGGAGACCGGGGCGGACGCGATCACCCTGCAGGCGGCGCCGCAGAACGGGGACCTCTCCGGGAACGTCACCTGGGACGTGCTCAGCGGCAACGCGGGCACGCTCGGGGCGAGCAACGGCCAGACCGTCACCTTCACCCCGACCGGCCTCGGAACGCCCGGCGGAGCGGTGGTGATCAAGGCGACGGCGATGGTGGGCGGGACCCTTCAGCCGGCCACCGCGGCGGTGACGGTGGAGCCCTCGACCCACGGGCGGATCGTCATGGGGATCGACCCCGGTGACGCGGTGGGATGGGTGGATATCACCGACCCCAACGACGGGAGCAAGACCACCTTCGTGGCCGACGCACCAACGGTCGTCCGCAGCAAGATCATCGACGCGGGCACGTACACCGTGACCGCCGACGCCGGCATCGCCGTCGCGGGCAACCTGGTGGACGGCATCTGGGACGGCACGGTGCAGTTCGACGGAGGCACTCCCGCCCGCTCGGTCCAGGTTCCGGTCCGGCCGAACGCGGAGACCACGGTGGGGGTGAACTTCGCTCTCCGGGGCGGGCTCGGGCGGCTGTGGATCCCGGTGGATGGCGCGATGCGGAGCTTCACCGAGAGCCAGCTGCTCGGTGACCACGCCAGCGAGAACGGGATCAGCGTCGGCGGCGTGCGCGCGATCGCCTTCGACGCCGACGGCAATCTCTGGGCGAGCTTCTCCGACGGCGTCCGGATGTACACGCCCGAGACACAGGCGAGCGACGGCTCGACGGCAGCCCGGACGGTGACGCTGTCCGGAGCGACGGGGATCGCGATCCGGGGCGACACCGTCGTGGTCGCGACCTGCAGCGGCAACCCGAGCGACGGCGTGTTCACCTTCTCCCGGAGCGACGCCAACGCTAACCCCGTGCAGCTGGGGGTCTCGGTCGGCTGCACGTACGGCATCAGCTTCGACGTGGGCAACAACGGCAAGCTCTGGGTGGCGTCGAAGTCGCAGGGAAAGGTGTACCGGTTCACCGGCACCACCGCGGACTTCAGCGGGGTCACCGTGAGCGACGCCTACGGGCTCGCGGTGGACACCGCCGGCAACGCCTGGGTGACGAGCTGCAGCGGCAACTCCCTGCAGCAGATCAACTCCACCGGCAGCCCGGTGGGTTCGGCGCTCGCCCTTCCCGACTCCGTCTGTCCGGGTGGCCTGGCCTTCGACAAGCAGGGAAGCCTGTGGGTCCTCTCCGAGGGCAGCCAGGACAACGGGACCCTGGTGCAGGTGACCGGCGGCAACGGGGTCGTGCAGCTGAGCTCGCTGACCCAGGTGACGTTCGGCGGCGTCGCGTTCAACCCGGGCGCGGCCGGACTTCCCACGCACCAGTAGCGACCGCCGGTCCAGGTCGGACCGGACCGGGCTGACCTCCGGGCCACTTGCACCGTGTCCTGCGCACGACGGGGCGCTTGCCTTCCAGCGCGGCAAGGCACACCTCGTCTGCACCAATGCCTCGCCGAGCCGAGTCGCCGTTCACGCCGCGACGGTCGCCGCCTGTGGAGATCGCCGCGAACCGATGATCCGGGGTCTTCGAATCTGGAAGCGCCCGCTCGCCCTGGCGCTCTCGTTGCTGATGGTCTGGGCGCTGTGGGCCGGTCTGATCAAGGCCTGGAACGTGGTCCTGCTGGGCTTCCTGGCCATCCTGATCGCCGCGATGTTCGCCTTCCCGGTGGGCTGGCTCTCCCGGGTGATGCCCAGGGCGGCGGCGGTGGTGCTCACCGTGCTCCTGACCTTCGGCATGGTCGGGGGGATGGCGGCGCTGGCCACTCCGCTGGTCGTCGAGCAGGGCAAGCAGCTGATGGAACAGCTGCCGGACGCGACCCGGAAGGCGGAGGCCTGGCTGCGGCGCGCCCAGCGGGACAAGACCGTGCGCCAGCTCACCAACGGAAAGGACGTGGCGGGCACGCTGAAGGCCAAGGTCCCTGAGGCGGTGGAGACCGTGGCCACGCTCACACCGAAGATGCTGGGGCACGTGGTGGAGCTGGTCTCGACGTTCGTCCTCCTCATCGTCCTGGCCGCGTTCCTGGTCTACTCCCCCTCGCTCTACGGGCGCGGCATCCGATCGATGCTCCCCCGCAGCTTCGAGGCGGACTTCGACGAGCTGTGGGCCCGGCTCGGGCGAGGGCTTCGCGGCTGGGTGGGCGGGACCGTGGTGGCGATGTTCCTGATGGGCTCGGTGACCGCCGTGGGCCTCTGGGCGTGCGGGATCCAGGGGTGGGCGCTGCTCGGCCTGCTGACCTTCTTCGGGACCTTCGTGCCCTACGTGGGCGCGGTGTCCAGCGCCGTCCCGGGGTTGCTCGTGGGCCTCGCGCAGTCCCCGAACCACTTCTTCCTGGCCCTGGGCGTCTACGTCGGCGTGCACGTCATCGAGGGGTATGTGGTGCAGCCCTACGTGATGCGCCGGGCGGTGGACTCCAACCCGGCGCTCCTCCTCTTCTTCCAGGCGCTGATGGGGGCGCTGTTCGGCCTGCTGGGCCTGATCGTGGCCACGCCCCTGCTGACCGTGGTGCAGATCATCGTGACCACGCTGTGGATCGAGGGCCGCCTGCACAAGAAGCCGCCCACCGACGAGCCGCCGCCGCCGACCGAGCCCGAGCCTGCCGCGCCCGTCGCGGCGATGCACTGAGCACGCCGGGCCGGGCTTCCCGTGGACCCGCGCCGGCTAGCGCGCTCGCCGCGAGCCGCTGGCCGGGGTCCGCGACGGCTGGACACGGAACCGGACTCCGTACTGCTGCGCACACGGCGTGGAGCAGAACCAGCCCGCCAGCGGGTCGAGCACTGCTCCCGCCAGGAACAGCTGCTCGTTCGTCGTCGCCGGAATCACCTTGCGACACCACAGGCAGGTGGTGCCCTCCGGCTCCTCGTCACGCGCCGATCGGCGCCTCAGGAACCCCAGCATGGTGCCGGCAGGCTGAAACTTGCCCGCACAGGCGGCAAGGGAGCCTGATGTACTCCCTGCTCACCGGTCGACGGTCGACCCGCCCCCCGGGTCAATCTCGACCGAGCGGCGTCGGTACCACCCGACTCCGAGCGCCACGCACGCCGCGCCGACGAGGAAGGCGAGGACACCCCGGCCGACCGGTCCCAGTCGCAGGAGCACCCCGGCGCCGCAGAGGACCAGGACGACCGTGGTCAGGCGCCGGGACCAGCGACTGGCCGGCCCGAGCCCTTCCCGCTCGGCAATCTCCAGTGCGATCGACTCGCCCAGCGCCCGGCGCTCCTGCTGAACGCGGCGCGCCTCCTCGAGATCCTCCGCGCGGGCGCGCTGCTGTTCTTCCTCGTGCCGGGTGCGATCCTCGCGGTGCCGGTCCCAGAGCGCGGTGTTGAAGGCCACGGCCTCGAGCGTGTCGAGCGCGGTCCCGCAGACGCAGCGGCGAGCGCCGAGGGGCGAGTCGACGCCGCAGCCCGGGCAACGAACGAACGGCTGCGCGTCCGACGGCGGCTGGAGCTCCAGCGGAGCCTCGGCGGCCGGCGCGAAGCGCGCGAGGTCTCCGCCGCGCACCTCGGGGATGGGCGCAACCGGCTCGATGGCCCGGAAGCGCTCTCCGGTGGTGCGGCTGGCCCCCTCCCCCGTCCGGCGCGAGCGCTCGAGCCGCTGGAAGCGGGTCAGGAACTTCACCGCGCGGACCCCCGCGAGGCGGGCCGGGTGCGATCGCGCGCCCAGTCGCGGATCCGGGAGATCTCCTCACGGAGAGTCACCGCCAGGGGCACCGTCTCGGAGATGGCCTGGGCGACGTGGAGGTCGGCGAGCTCGGTCCGGGCATGGAAGGCGGCGTGGAGGCCCTCGACCACCGCCTGCTCCAGCTCGGCGCCACTGAACTGCTCGGCGCGGGCGGCGAGCGCCGCGAGGTCGAAGCTCTCCGGCTTGCGCCCGCGGCGGGCCAGGTGGATGCGGAGGATGTCCTCCCGCTCCCCGGTCTCGGGGAGGTCGATGAAGAAGATCTCGTCGAACCGTCCCTTGCGAAGCAGCTCCGGCGGGAGCCCCTCCACCCGGTTGGCGGTGGCGACCACGAAGACCGGCGCGGTCTTCTCCTGGAGCCAGGTGAGGAAGGTCCCCAGCACCCGCGCGGTGGTGCCGCCGTCGCTCACGTTCGAGGACGCCGAGCCGGAGAGGGCCTTGTCGATCTCGTCGAGCCAGAGGACTGCCGGGGCGGCGCTCTCCGCGACCCGGATGGCGCGACGGAGGTTCTCCTCGCTCGAGCCCACCAGCCCGCTGAACACCCGGCCCATGTCCAGCCGGAGCAGCGGCAGCGCCCACTGCGAGGCAATGGCCTTGGCGGTGAGGCTCTTCCCGCATCCCTGGACGCCGAGGAGGAGCAGGCCCCGGGGCTCGGGGATACCGAAGGCGTGCGCCTCGGCGGTGAAGGCGCGCGCCCGCCGGTGCAGCCAGTCCTTCAGGTTCTGGAGGCCTCCGACCGCGGCGAGCGACTGGTCCACCGGGTAGTACTCGAGGAGCCCGCTCTTGCGGATGAGCTGGCGCTTCTCGTCCATCACCCGCTGGATGTCCGAGGCATCGAGGCGGTCGTTCTCGGCGATGGCCTTGGCGAAGGCGTTCTCCGCCTCCTGGAGGGTGAGGCCCAGCGCGGCCTTGATCAGCTGCTCCCCCTCCTCTCGCTTGAGGTCCACCGCGATCCGGCCCGACTTGCGGAGCACGCCCACGATCTCCCGGAGCAGATCCGCCAGCTCGGCGAAGGTGGGAAGCGGCACGTCGAGGACCGCGATCTCCTTCTCCAGCTCCACCGGAAGTTGCAACACGGGGGCGAGGACCAGCACCGTGGTGTAGCTGCTCTTCAGTGCCTGGCCGAGCTCGCGGAGCGCGCGGATCAGCCGGCGGTCATCGAGCCAGGCATGGAGGTCCTTGAGGACGATCAGCGCCGGCTCCTGCAGTCCGCGGAGGGCCTGGAGCGCGGCGAAGGGGTCCTCGGTCTCGGACGGCACCGCGACCCCGCGGGTCTCGTCGAGGCGGTGGAGCCC
>DASROG010000500.1:0-7937 GCA_035646995.1 Myxococcaceae bacterium | reverse complement strand
ACCTGCTGGGCCAGCAACGGCGACTGGAACGTGCCGATGGTGGTGCGGACCCCGGTGGGCTCGGGCATCCGCGGGAGCATCTACCATTCGCACAGCTTCGACGCGACGATGACCCACATCCCCGGGTGGAAGGTGGTGATGCCTTCCACCCCGCTCGACGCCTACGGCCTGCTCCTCTCGGCCTGCCAGGACCAGAACCCGGTGATGGTGCTCGAGCCGAAGGCGCTGCTCCGGATGAAGGGCGAGGACCTCATCCCCGGCGAGCCCGGCGACGACCGAGTGCTCTCGAAGATGATCGACGCGCCTCTCGGCGACCGCACGCAGTGGAAGCCGCAATGGCCGGACCTGCAGCCGTACACCGTGCCCATCGGCAAGGCGAAGCGGGTGCGCGAGGGCAGCGACCTCACGGTGGTGACCTACGGCCGCATGCTGCCGCTGTCGGTCAAGGCCGCGCAGGCGCTCGAGTCCGAGGGCATCTCCGCCGAGGTCATCGATCTCCGGTCGCTCTGGCCCTACGACTGGGAGCTGATCCGCGATTCGGTGAAGAGGACCGGTCGGGCGCTCTACGTGAACGAGGACACCGAGGTGACCAACTTCGGTGAGCACCTCGTCCGGCGGACGGTGGAGGAGCTGTTCTACGAGCTGCTCGCCCCGCCGCGGCTCCTCGCGGGCAAGTTCGTGCCCGGCATCGGCCTGGCGGACCCGCTGGAGATGGCCAGCGTGCCGCAGCTCCCGGACGTCATCGAGGCGATGCGGGCCCTCGCGCGCGAGCGGCCCTGAACCGGGAAGACGGGCTCACTTCCTCGAGTGCAGCCCCACCATGTTGCCCTCGGTGTCGTAGACCAGCGAGATGAAGCCGTACTCGCCGATGGACTCCTTGGACTTCTCCACCCGGCCGCCGAGCTTCTGCACCCGCGCCTCCTGGACCGCGCAGTCCTCGCAGGTGAAGTAGACCAGCACGCTGTTCTTCCCCGAGGGGAAGCCCGGATAGCGACACAACGCGCCCCCCGAGCCGGCCCCTGCCCGCTCCATCGGGAACATCCAGTACTCGAACTCGGGATTGGGCATGTGCTCGAGCTTGTAGCCGAACACCCCCTCGTAGAACGTCTTCGCCCGATTCATGTCCTGCACGTAGATCTCGAACCAGCCCACGGGATTGCCCATGCCGTCCTCCTCGATCAGCCGGACCCGAGCACGGCCCGGAGCCGATCCGGAACGCGGACCTTCTCTTGTGTCGCGTAGTTGATGAGCACGACCACCGCGCGCCCGCGGGCGACCACCCGCTCGGGGTTCCCGGTGATCCAGATCTCGTGGACGAGCGTGAGGCTGGTGTTGCCCACCTTCTCCGGACGGATGCCCACGGTGACCCGCGCCGGGTACTCGATCGGCTCGAGGTAGTCATTCTCGATGCGGGCCAGGATGGGGCCCACCGGGTCCTCGGGGCGGGTGGCCATCCCGAGCTGCTCGAAGAAGCGGATGCGCGCGGTCTCCGCCCAGGCGATGTACCGGACGTTGTTGACGTGCCCCAGGGCATCCATCTCGCCCCAGGCCACGTCCAGGCTCACCTCGGTGGTCCACCCGGCCATCCGCTCCTCCTCGCCGCTGCCGCACGCCCGGCACCCGGGCGACCCGGCGCCGGAGGGCTTCTGCCCGTCTCGCGACCCGGGTGCAATCCCTCGGTCGCAAGGGGGACGCCCGGGGAGGGGCGTAGCAGCGCCGCGCGCCGGTGCTCGATCGCAAGAAACGTTGCGCCGGCGCTTCCCCCACGACAGGATCGAGCTCGCCCTGCGGGGCGAGAAGGAGGTGATGCCTTGACCGAGCATAATCAAGGCGTCGCCTCTCTGGGCGCGGCGTAGAGCAAGCAGGGCCGCGCGCACGAGAGCGGCGCAAGGGTTTCACACCCGCCCCCTGGTGGCTGGAGGCGCAGTGTCTGGCCACCGGGGAGGCGGGTTCTTTGTTCCGGTCCGCTGCTGCCGCTCAGACGGCGACCGTCTTCCAGTGTCCCCGCCGGAACACCGCCCCGCTGGCCACCGCGAGCAGGCTGAAGGCCCCGAGACAGGCGATGTACGCCCCGGTGGTCCCGAGCCCGGCGTGGACCGAGAGCACCCACGCCAGCGGTAGCTCGAAGGCCCAGAAGCATAGCCCGTTGAGCCAGGTGGGCGCCCAGGTGGCGCCGGCCCCGTTCAGGGACTGGGTGAAGGTCATGCCGTAGGCGTAGAAGGCGAACCCCGCGGAGATGATCCGCAGCCCTCGCACGCCATGGCCGAGCACCACCGGGTCGCTGGTGAAGATGCCGACGATCTGCGGCGCCAGGGCGATGAACACCAGGCCCACCGTTCCGAGGAAGATCGCGCCGATGCCTCCCGCCGCCCACGCCGCGCGCTCGGCCCGGTCCGGCTTCTTCGCCCCGAGGTTCTGACCGACCAGCGTGGCCGCGGCGTTCGCCAGCCCGAAGGAGGGCAGGATGGCGAAGATCACCAGCCGGATGGCGATGGTGTAGCCGGCGACCGCCTCGCTCCCGAAGCGGGAGATGATCCACACCAGGCCGATCCAGCTGGTCATCCCCACCACCGTCTGGAGCGTGCCGGCTCCGGAGAGGCGGAGCACCGAGAGCATGGTCTTCGCCTCGAGGCGGACGTGCCGCCAGCGCACCGTCAGCCGGCCGTCTCCCCGCGTCAGCCGGTACAGCTGGTAGACGACGCCCGTGCTGCGCCCGATGGAGGTCGCCACCGCGGCGCCGGCCACCCCCAGCCTCGGGAAGGGGCCGAGCCCGAACACCAGGCAGGGGCCGAGCACGATGTTGATGCCGTTGGCAAGCCACAGGGCGCGCATCGCCGTCGCCGCGTCCCCCGCGCCCCGGAAGATGGCGTTGATCAGGAACAGGAGGCAGACCGAGACGTTCGCCCCGAGCAGGATGCGGGTGAAGTGGACGCCATGCTCCAGGACCCACGGCGAGCCGCCCATCAGACGGAGCAGCGTGGGCGCGAAGACCGCCCCGGCGATGGAGAGGGGAATTCCGAAGAGGAGCCCGAGCACGATGGCCTGGACGGCGGTCCGCGCCGCGGCCTCCTCGTCCTTCTCCCCCATCCGGCGGGCGACCAGCGAGGTGGCCCCGATGGAGAGCCCGAAGGAGAGGGCGTACACCATGGTCTCCATCGTCTCGGTCAGCCCGACGGTCGCCTGCGCCTCGGCGCCGAGCCGGCCGACGAAGAAGATGTCGGTGACCGCGAACACCGACTCCATGACCATCTCCAGCACCATGGGGACGGCGAGGACGAAGATGGCTCGCCCGAGGGGGGCCTCGGTCAGGTCGCGGTGGCTGCCGCGCAGGGCTTCCCGGATCTCGGACCAGAGCGAGCCGGTGCTGGCGGGCGTGGTGGTGCTGCCGGGTACGGCGTCCATCGTGACTCCGGGTGAGGCGTTGCCTTGCTGGACTGCGGGCGAGGGGAGAACTCATCGGCTCGCATCGCGCTGGCAACTGCGTGCTGCCGGGTGCATCCCTCGGGGGGGCGAACGCTACAGCGGGCTCAGGCGTCCATAGGCCCGGTTCTGGTACACCAGAGTGCGCTCGGTGTCACCCCGGTGGACGGCTGTGACCTCCGCCAGGACCAGCAGGTGATCTCCCCGTGCCTGCCGCTCGACGATGCGAGCGCTGAACGCACCGGTGGTCCCAGCGAGCAGCGGGGTGCCGTGCGCGTCCAGGGTCCAGGAGAAGCGCTCCCAGGCGTCGGTCCGGTCCCGGTGGTGCCGGGCGAAGGCGTGGCTCACCTCGGCCTGGCCCTCGGACAGGAGGTTCACTGCCAGATGGTCCGCGTCCTCGAGCAGGTCGTCCGCGCCGGAGTCGCGGCCCACGCCCAGCGCCAGCAGGGGCGGCTCGAGCGAGAGCATCATGAACGCCGTGGCGGTGAAGCCATCCACCTCCGGCGCCTCGGGGGTGATGGCGGAGGGCCGCCGGCGCGCGGTCACCACCGTGACCGTGGCCGCCCAGGTGCGTGCCAGGGAGAGAAAGGCTTCCTTGTCCACAGTCCACAGCTTCTAAATCGTCCACGTGGTGCTTGACGAGCGGTCCGCGAAGCGCTCTTCCAGCCACCATGCGGCTCGCGAGCTGGATACACCGGGGACGGGAAGGGTTCGGGCAGGTGGTGGAGGGCGGGGTGGTCGACGCGGTGCCTCGCCTGGACGGGCGTTACCCCACCCTGCGCTCGGCGCTGGCGGCAGGGGCGCTGGGCGAGGTGCGCCGGGCCACGGAGGGCGCCTCGGCGGACCACGGGCTCGGGGAGATCACCTGGCTTCCGCCCATCCCCCATCCGGAGAAGATCCTCTGCGTGGGCATCAACTACGTGGCCCACCGCGAGGAGACCGGCCGCAGCGAGAGCGAGTTTCCGACCCTGTTCACCCGCTTCGCGAACACCCAGGTGGGGCACGAGCAGCCATTGGTGCGGCCGCGGGCCTCGACCGAGCTAGACTTCGAGGCCGAGCTGGCGGTGATCATCGGCAAGCCCGCGCGCCACGTGCGCCGGGAGGACGCGCTCTCGTACGTGGCCGGCTATTCCTGCTACCAGGACGCGAGCCTGCGGGACTGGCAGCGCCACACCAGCCAGTTCACGCCGGGGAAGAACTTCATCGGTACCGGCGGCTTCGGGCCCTGGATGGTGACCGCCGACGAGATCCCGGATCCCTCCCGCCTGACGCTGGTGGGGCGGCTGAACAAGACCGAGATGCAGCGGGCGACGACCGATCTCCTCATCTTCGACATCCCGGTGCTCATCGCGTACATCACCACCTTCACCGAGCTCGTTCCGGGAGACGTGATCTCCACCGGGACGCCGGGTGGCGTGGGGAGCAAGCGCCAGCCGCCGGTGTGGCTCAAGGCCGGGGACGTCTTCGAGGTGGAGATCTCGGGAATCGGCGTCCTGCGGAACACGGTGGTCGACGAGCCGAGGTGAGCCCCGGGGGAGCTGATCTCCGGGCATGGGTGGCCAGCGACCTGTCCGGCTCACCCTGCCGGGCCCCGTTGACCCCCCCTGTGGACTCGCAACCCCCGAGGGCGGCGGGACTTCTGGCGGGATCGGGTGTTGCAAACATCCGTGGTCCGTGAACAGCCGGATCGTCCTCCTCGGGACCGAACAGGACTTCTTCCTCCAGCTCCTGGAGATGCTCGTGCCGGGCGGGGCCAAGGACCACGCGCTCGAGGCCGAAGAGCGCGGTGAGCCGTCGCCGCCCCCGGAGGCCGCGCCCTTCGAGGTCTGGTTCGCCTACCGCGGGACCGACGGGCTGGACGAGATCCGTCGCCTGCGCCGCATCGGCGCTTACCCGGCCGTCGTGATGATCGACCTCGGGGACGACCCGGACGACGCGCTGGAGATCGCCGGCCGCCTGCTGGTGGACGATCCCCGGCTCCAGGTCGTCCTGGTCTCGCCCAACGCCGACGAGGTGTGGGACGTCGCCGCCGAGGCGCTCGGCCACCGGGACCAGGTGGTCGTCCTCAAGCGTCCGTTCGACGGCGTCGAGGTTCGCGAGCTCGCTCACGTCCTGGTCCAGCGCTGGATGGAGATGGACCGGGTGCTGTCGCGCACCGCGCGGCTGGTGCCCGGCGAGACCGCCATCGTCAAGACCGGCCCCACCGCGGCGCTCACCCCGTCCAGCGGGGTCGAGGTGCTGCGGGATGCGTTCCGGGCCATCCACGGCCTGGTGGCCGCGCTCAGCGCGCGCTGCGAGCTGCTCGAGCCCGGGGCCCGTGCCGAGGCGCTGCAGCGGGTGAGCGTCGTCTCCGAGGCGGTGGATCACCTCCGCCAGGTCGAGCACCTGGTCGATCCGAAGCCGGTCGCGGCGAAGCCCGACGAGGCGTAGGGCTCCACCCGCCTCAGCGAGGCCAGATCTCCACCAGCGGGCGCGCATGCTGCGTCAGCTCCGTGTCGGAGACGCGTCCCCAGTCCTTCGCCAGGCTCGCCCGGAGCCGGTCCGCAAGCCCGCGGGAGAGCGATTCGCGCAGCACCCCCAGGAGCTTGGGAGGCGCCACGAGCACCAGATGGCGGAAGTGGTTCTCCGCCTCGCCGCGCTCGAGCGCCTGCACCAGCGCGTGCACGAAGCGCCGCTCCTCGTGCTCGGGCCGCGGATCGTCGCCATGGGTCCAGCCGTGCTCTGGCGAGCGTCGCGGCGCTTCCGGCGGAGGAGCGTTCAGCGTGGTCCGGAGCCGCGGGAGCATCCCCGCATCCTCCACCTCGAGCACCCGGGCGTGGCGCGCATCCGCGACCAGCACCCAGGTGGTTCCCTGCCCCGTTGCCATGGGCCGTCACCTCCGGTTGGAACGGAGGTGACATCACCCCCGCGACGGACAGGTCAAGCCTGGGCCATCACCACAGGAAACCGACGTAGCCCTGGACAGTGATGCCGTTGAACTTGAACGAGTCGACGACGCCCTGCCCGTTCGGCGCGTTGACCGCGGCGAACCCAGGGTCGAGCCAGAGGTACTTGAGGTCGGCGCCGACGAGGAACTGGCCGAGATAGAACTCCACGCCGGCCCCGGCGACCGCGGCGAAGCCGACCTTGGTCTGGTCCGCACCACCGATGCCGCTCACCGAGCTGATGCCCACGCCGGCTCCCCCCTCGCCGTAGGGAGCCATGAAGCCTCCGATGGGGAGGCGCACCTTGGCCGTCAGCAGGACGGGCCAGGTCTTAAAGCTGTAGTCGTCGTTGCCGGTGGTCAGGTACCCGGCGCTCAGCTGGAGTCCGAACCAGTCCCAGTAGTGGCCGATGGCACCGTCCACCTCGTACTTGGTCGGCCAGCCCTGCTTGAACGTGTTACCGACCGCATCCAGCCCGTTCGTCTCGCCGGGGAAATACGGTCCGAACTTCACCGCGAAATAGTTATCGTGCGGCGGCGACTGTGCGGTAGCGAGGGACGGGAAGAGCAGCGACGTTCCGACCGCGATGGCCGCCAGGACGCCCATGACTGACTTCGATTTCATCGATGACCCCTTCAAAGAGTTCCGGCCGAGGCCTCGCATCGCGCAGGGCCCCCCGACTCGCAAGGGAAACCATCATCGGCTCCGGCGGCAACTTGCGTCGGCACCGAACCGTCCTCCGTCGCGCGTCAGGGGACGCAGATCTGCGCGAACATTCGGCCGGGCCCGTTCCGCTCGACCGCTGGGCGGACGTGCTCGGGGCGAGGCGCCGCCCGGGTGAGCTGGCAGGTCCCGGCCGACTCGGCCGAGCCCGAGGTCGGGTGCTGTCGTGACCTGCCGATGGCGGGCTGATCCGGAGCGGTCCCGGCAGCCGCTGCTCGTTACACTGCCGGGCTTCCATGGCCGACCCGCTCGCCCACTTCCAGCCCGCGGTCCGTGACTGGTTCCGGGCCTCGTTCGCGGGGCCGACGCCTCCCCAGGCGCTCGGCTGGCCGGTCATCGCCCGGGGCGACTCGGCGCTGCTGCTGGCGCCCACCGGGAGCGGGAAGACGCTGGCCGCGTTCCTGGCCTGCATCGACCGGCTGATGTTCGCCCCGCCTCCGCCGCGCGAGCGCCGGTGCCGGCTGGTCTACGTGTCGCCGCTCAAGGCGCTGGCGGTGGACGTGGAGCGGAACCTGCGGGCGCCGATCATCGGGGTGGCGAACGTCGCCGCCGGACGGGGTGATGCGCACGTGCTGCCGACGGTCGCAGTCCGCACCGGTGACACCGCGGCGCGCGAGCGGGCCCGCTTCCAGCGCGAGCCGGCGGACATCCTCATCACCACCCCCGAGTCGCTCTACCTCCTGTTGACCTCCAACGCCCGCGAGGCGCTCCGCAGCGTGGAGACGGTCATCGTGGACGAGATCCACGCGCTGGTGCCGACCAAGCGCGGTGCGCACCTGGCGCTGTCGCTGGAGCGTCTCGACGCGCTCGCCGGGCGCCGCCTTCAGCGCATCGGCCTGTCGGCGACGCAGCGGCCGATCGACGAGATCC
>DASROG010000499.1:0-2852 GCA_035646995.1 Myxococcaceae bacterium | reverse complement strand
GAGCGGGACGAGTTCAAGAACGAGGTCCAGGAGATCGAGGAGAAGCTCCGCACCAAGCGGATGAGCAAGGAGGCCACGCTCAAGGTCAAGAAGGAGCTGAAGAAGCTCCGGATGATGAGCCCGATGAGCGCCGAGGCCACCGTGGTCCGGAACTACATCGACTGGATCCTCTCCCTGCCCTGGTACGAGGAGACCCGCGACCGGCTGGACGTGGCCGAGGCCGAGCGCGTCCTGGACGAGGACCACTACGGGCTGAAGAAGGCCAAGGAGCGCATCCTCGAGTACCTGGCGGTGCAGGCGCTGGTGCAGAAGCTGAAGGGCCCCATCCTCTGCTTCGTCGGGCCGCCGGGCGTGGGAAAGACCTCGCTGGCGCGGAGCATCGCCCGGGCCACGGGCCGGAAGTTCGTGCGCCTGTCGCTGGGCGGCGTGCGAGACGAGGCGGAGATCCGCGGGCACCGGCGCACGTACATCGGCGCGATGCCGGGCAAGCTCATCCAGTCGCTGAAGAAGGCGGGGAGCAACAACCCGGTCTTTCTCCTGGACGAGGTCGACAAGATGTCCACCGACTTCCGCGGCGATCCCTCGAGCGCGCTGCTGGAGGTGCTGGACCCGGAGCAGAACAACACCTTCAACGACCACTACCTCGACTGCGACTACGACCTGTCGAAGGTGATGTTCATCTGCACCGCGAACACGATGCACAACATTCCGGGGCCGCTCCAGGACCGCATGGAGGTCATCCGGATCGCCGGCTACACCGAGGCGGAGAAGCTGAGCATCGCCCGCCGGTACCTCATCCCGAAGGAGAAGGAGGCCAACGGCCTCTCCGACGTGGCGGTCAGCCTCACCCGCGAGGCGATCCGCATCATCATTCACCGGTACACGCGCGAGTCCGGGGTCCGCTCGCTGGAGCGGGAGATCGCCTCGGTGTTCCGGAAGGTCGCCCGCGACGTGCTGAAGAACGGCAAGCGGCCGGTCCGGGTCGACCGGAAGATGACCATGAAGTACCTCGGCGTGCCCCGCTACCGCTTTGGCGAGGTGGAACGCGAGGATCAGGTGGGCATCGTCACCGGCCTGGCCTGGACCGAGATGGGGGGCGAGCTGCTCACCACCGAGGCCACGGTGATGCCCGGCAAGGGCAAGCTGATCATCACCGGCAAGCTGGGCGAGGTGATGCAGGAGTCCGCCCAGGCCGCCATGTCCTACGTGCGCAGCCGCGCCGACCGCTTCGGCATCGACCGCCGGTTCGCCGAGACCTGCGACATCCACATCCACCTGCCCGAGGGCGCCATTCCCAAGGACGGCCCGTCGGCCGGGGTGACCATGGCCACCGCGCTGGTGTCGGCTCTGGCGAAGATCCCGGTCCGTCGCGACGTGGCGATGACCGGGGAGATCACCCTGCGCGGTCGGGTGCTGCCCATCGGCGGCCTCAAGGAGAAGACGCTGGCCGCGCACCGGGCGGGGATGAAGACCGTGCTCATCCCCAAGCAGAACCGGAAGGACCTCCGGGACATCCCGAAGAAGATCCGTGACCAGCTGCGCATCGTCCCGGTGGAGTACGTGGACGACGTCCTCCGCGAGGCGCTCCTGCTGGAGAAGCCCGAGGAGTTCTTCCGCAAGCCGGCGCCCGAGCCGGAGCAGGTGCCGACCGCGCCGCCGGCCACCGCCTGAGCCCTCGGGGACGCCGCGGGGGCGGCCCCCTTCCTGGCGGAGTGCTTCCAGCAGGACCGTTCCCGTGCCGACGGGCTGTAGGTTTTCGCGTTCACTGGCGAAAGGACCGCTCCCCGGCCTCTGTGCGGAGCAGGGCGAGGTTCCTACCTTCGGCAGTCCGGAGGAGGGAGTTCCAGGCACCCCATGAGTCCTGAGCTCGAGGGCCCGGCGGCGGCGGAGGAGGGCGCGACGGAGGAGAAGGCCAGCGGCGCCCGGCGCCGGGTGGAGCACGTGCGTCGCTCGGTCCTGATCGTGGAGGACGATCCGGCGCAGCGCGCCATGCTGGTGGAGCTGATCTCGCTCTGGGGCTACCGCACGGTGGCGGTGGGGAGCGCCGAGGAGGCCGAGGTCCTGCTGGAGCAGGCGGGCACCCTGGACGTCGCCGTGGTGGACGTGTTCCTGCCGGGCGAGAGCGGGGTGCAGCTCATCACCCGGCTCCGGGAGCGTTTTCCCGACTCGGTCCTGATCGGCATCTCCGCCCTCTCCACGGCCGCGACCGCACGGCGCTGCAAGGGCATCGGGGCGGATCTCTTCATCGGCAAGCCGCTCGAGCCGGCGCGCCTGGCGGAGGCGCTCCAGAGCCAGCACCAGAGCTGGCACTGAACGTCACCCGGTCGTCTCAGGCGCAGTCGAAGAGGATCTTCCCCACGTTCTTCCGCTCGTGCATCCGCCGGTGCGCGGCGGGACCCTCGGCCAGCGGAAAGACGCGGTCGATGTGCGAGCGCACCTTGCCCTCCCGCCAGAGCGCCATCAGCGCGTCGAGCGTCGCCCGTATCATCTCCGACTCGCCCCACAGGTGGCCGACGTTCACCCCGGTCACGGTGATGTTCCTCGACATCAGCTCGAGCGCGTTCCAGCGCTTCATGGTCGCCACGCCCGCCACCACCTTGATCAGGTTGCGCGACTCACCGGCCGCCGCGTTCGCCCAGCCGAAGCAGATGAGGTGACCCACCGGCGCGAGCACCGCGGTGTTGCGCGCCCACTCGGGTCCGCCGAGCGCATCCAGCACCAGGTCCACCCCCCGGCCGCGGGTGAGGCGCTTCACCTCGGTGACGTAGTCCTGCGTCCGGTAGTCGAGGGGGTGGTCGACTCCGGCCTCCCGGAGCACCGGGTGCTTGGAGGCCGAGGCCGTCCCGAAGAGG
>DASROG010000498.1:0-2705 GCA_035646995.1 Myxococcaceae bacterium | reverse complement strand
CCGTCGGAGAGCTTCCGGCCTGAAGCGTCTCAGCCCTCGAGCGGCTTCTTCGCCGTGCGGTACAGCACCACCGCCATGAAGACGAAGAACGCGACCCCGAGCAGGTCGTACCAGCCCCTCCCCAGGGCGACCACCAGCGGTCCGCTGACGTCGAGCTTTCCGAGGACCCCCTCGATGCTGGGAGAGATGGAGAGGAGCGCCACCGCCACGCCGAGCAGCGTGCCGCCCGCCACCAGGCCGGTGGCGAACAGGCTTCCGGAACCGAGATCCTCGCCGTGCGACTCGACGCGCGAGGCCTTCTTTCGGCCGGTGCGGTCCACGATGGCCTTCACCATCCCGCCGCAGAAGATCGGAAGCGTGGTCGACAGCGGCAGGTACGCCCCGACCGCGAAGGACAGCGGCGAGACCCCGCACAGCTCGACGGTCAGCGCCAGGAAGACCCCCACCAGCACGAACTGCCAGTCGAGGTTCGCGGAGAGCAGGCCGCGGATGAGCGTGGCCATGAGCGTGCCCTGCGGCGCCGGGAAGCGGGTGGTGCCGATCTGGTGCAGCACCTGACCGGTGGCCGGGTCCAGGGTGGGCTTGTCCAGCGCGGTGACGGTGACGCCGATGATCAGCGAGGCAGCGACCACGCCGATGATCAACCCCAGCTGCTGGTATTTCGGTGTCGCGCCCACCAGATAGCCGGTCTTGAGGTCCTGCGACGTCGCGCCGGCGTTGGCCGCCGCCACGCAGACGATGCCGCCCACGCATAGCGCCATCGGCTGGAACGGGTCGCTGGTCCACCCGAGCCCGAGGAAGAGGAGGCAGGTCGCCATCAGAGTGGCGATGGTCATTCCGGAGACCGGGCTGCTGCTGGTCCCGATGATGCCCACGATGCGCGAGGCCACGGTGACGAAGAAGAAGCCGAAGATGATGATCAGCACGCCGAGCACCAACCGGCCGAAGAAGGTGCCGGGGATGAACGGAAGGAAGGCCATGATCAGGACCAGCGCGATGCTTCCGCCCACGGTGACGGTGAGCGGGAGGTCGTTCTCGGTCCGCCGGGTCGACACTCCCTCCCGGCCCGCCTTCAGCGACGCCACGCTGCTCTGGAAGCTGCTGATGATGGTGGGCAGCGTCTTGAGCAGGGTCATGAACCCGCCGGCGGCCACTGCCCCCGCGCCGATCTGCCGGACGTAGGCGTAGTAGATGGCGGTGTTCAGCTCCCCGAAGCTCCGGGTGACGGGGTTCCATCCGAACCGACCCGGGCGCAGGAGGTCCGGAAGGTACCCGAGCTTGTTCAGCTGCACGGCGACCACGGGAGTCGGCACCAGCGAGGCGAGGAGCGGGATCAGCCCGAGCCAGGCGAGCACGCCGCCGGCGACCAGCACACCGGCGATGCGCGGGCCGATGATGTACCCCACGCCCAGGTACTCGGGCGTGATGCTCGCGTTCACCGTCGCCGCCGGGAACACGCGGCTGGTCGCGCGGGTGACGTAGCCCGGAGTGTCGGCGATCACCTTGAACACCTGCTGGAGGAGCGCGTACACCACCGCGAACCACAGGCCCTTGTAGGCGGTGGCGGCCATCTGCCCGCCCTTCTCTCCGGCGATGAGCACCTGGGCGCAGGCGGTTCCCTCGGGGTAGGGCAGGTTCGCGTGCTCCTTCACGATGAGCGCCCGCCGGAGCGGGATCATCATCAGGACGCCCAGGATTCCGCCCAGCACCGCCAGGGTGAAGATGACCGGGTAGCTGAAGTACGGCGCCCCCACGCTCTGGCGCGTGTGCGCGTCCGCGGCGAGGAACAGGAACCCGGGAAGGGTGAACACCACCCCCGAGGCGATGCTCTCGCCCGCCGAGCCGATGGTCTGAACGATGTTGTTCTCCAGGATCGTCGAACCGCCCAGCTTCTTGAGCAGGGAGATCGACAGCACCGCGACCGGGATGGAAGCCGAGACGGTGAGACCGGCCTTGAGCGCCAGGTAGACGGTCGACGCGCCGAAGAGCAGGCCGAAGAACACGCCCACGCCGATCGCCTTGGGCGTGAACTCCTTCATCTGGACGTCGTCGGGGACGTACGGCCGGAATTCCTCCTCGGCGGGAGCAAATGCACCGGACGGGGCGGCGGCGGATTGCGCAGCGGGGTCGACTGCCATCTGGGTGGGCCTCCCTCCCTCGCGAAGGGGGGGCATTGAGGCAGGCCGCTCCCCCCCGCTGTCAAGAGCTTCCGGGGCGGTCCCCCACCGGGGGCGGATGCGCGACCCCGCGAATGCTCCGGCCCGCGAGGGCGGTGGAGCCGGGGAGCATCTCCTCCGTGCACGGTGACAGCACGAACCCGGCGGCCTCGAGCAGCGGCCCCGGCTCGCGGGTCAGGTGGCAGTTCCCTGCGATGCGCTTCCACAAGGGCTCGAGCACACCCTGGGCCCGGCGAGTCCAGGTCCCGGCCGGCGCCGCGATGTGCTCGAGGAAGAGGAACGTCCCCCCGGGACGCAGCACCCGATGGATCTCCGAGACGACGCGCCCCGGGTCGGTCACCGAGCAGAGGACCAGAGTGGCGACCACCGTGTCGAAGCTCCGGGCCGGAAACGGAAGCGCCTCCGCGGGAGTGTCCAGCACCTGGACGTCCGCGCGAGCGGTGAGCTTCCGCCGGAGCACGGCGCGCATGTGCCGGTCCGGCTCACAGAGCACCAGGCGGGTGACGCTGTCCGGGTAGAGGGCCACGT
>DASROG010000497.1:0-9336 GCA_035646995.1 Myxococcaceae bacterium | reverse complement strand
CTCGAGAGCCCGACGTTCCAAATTGTTTCCCGTGCGAATTCAGGAACCCCTCGATCGCGCGGTCTCCAAGCCTTTTGGCACGAAGGGCCCGGGCGACATCTTCCGGTAGCCGGAACCTCAGCTCACCCGCCGGAGCACCGGCGGGACGGCCCGCACCGGCCGGTGCCGCGCCTCCCATCGGTCTCGCAGCGCCAGGAATGGCTCCTCGATCAGGACGAACGTCGCCGCTGCCACCAGCGCCGACGACAGCACCGCGACCAGGAAGGCGATCGCGGCGAGCACCCATCCCGAGCCCACGAGCGGAACGAGCTCGCGCGTCAACCGGGGCAGCAACCTCGGCAGCACCTCGAAGTGATTCAGGTACATCCCATACGACAGCCGGGACAGGACGTGGAACCCCCTCCACGCGGTGAGCTGCTTCACCCGCGGGCCAGCCCGCAGCCCCAGAGCGACCAGGCCGCCGTAGATCAACGCGAGACCGGTGAAGCTGAACAGGGCCTGATCGATCCCCCGCAGGGCGAATCCACCCACGATGGCGACCAGCGGCCAGCGCCAGGGGTGGGGGTGCTCGGGCGAGAGCGACGCGGGGCGCTTCACCGAGGCCCAGGCCAGGAACAGCCCGACCAGCAGGCCGTCGCAGTGGGTGTGGATCGGTCCGTAGATCCGGTCGAACCCGGCCTGGCCCGCTCCCTGGAGCGTCAGCGCCCGCACCACCGGCATGAGCGCCAGCAGCCCGATGGGCACCCACGCCTGGCCTCGCGGACCGAGGAGCCGGTGGGCACCCAGAAGGAGCAGCGGGACCACCAGGTAGAACTGCTCCTCTGTGGAGAGCGACCAGCCGCCGCTCACCTGCCCCTGGAAGTAGTTGGAGAGGAAGAACAGATCCGGCCAGATGCCGTGCCACTTCCCGAGCGCGAGCGCGAGGAACGCGACCCAGGCGAAGTAGAGCGGCCAGATCCGCATCCCTCGCCGGAAGAGGAATCGCGGCACGTTCACCGACCCGGTGCGCTGCAGCTCGCGCTGGAGCTGCCGCCCGATGAGGAAGCCGGAGAGGACGAAGAACAGGTCCACCCCGGTCCAGCCGTACCGGAAGAGGGTGAAGCCCCAGGCCGTCGAGGGCGCCAGCTCGGCGCCGCTGACCGCGAGGTGGTTGCCGATCACCAGGACGATCGCCGCGGTGCGGAGCGCGTCCAGGGAGGGAAAGGTTCCGGGCGGCGGAACGAACAGCGACCGGAGCGCTCGCCCCGGCCAACGTTCCCCCGAACCCTCGCTGATGCTCTCTCCCACGCCCGCCGGCGAAGGTGGGTTCCCCGCCGCTCCGGCGCAAACGCTCCGCCCGGGGAGCCCGGGTCATCGTCGGATCCCGGACGGAGCAGCCACCCGGGATCCGGACCGTCGTCAGGCGAGGTCGAAGAGCAGGACCTCGGAGGGCTCCGTGCCGCTGAGGGTGACGGACTGCTCGTCGGAGATGGCCGCCCCGTCACCGGCGGAGAGCACCACGTTGCCGACCCGGACCTGTCCGCGGGCGACCTGGACCCAGGCGTGACGGCCGGGGGCGAGCGCGTGGCTCACCGTCTCTCCCTTGCCCAGGAGCGTGCTGTACACCCGCGCGTCCTGGTGGATCGTCACGCTGCCGTCCGCCGCGTCGGGCGAGGCGATGAGGCGAAGCTGGCCCTGCCGCTGCTCGGGCGGGAAGTGCTTCTGCTCGTAGTCCGGGGCGATGCCGCGGCGCTCGGGCAGGATCCAGATCTGGAGGAAGTGGACCGGCTCGGACCGGGAGGCATTGAACTCGCTGTGCATCACGCCGGTGCCCGCGCTCATCCGTTGCACGTCGCCCGGCTTGATGATCCCCCCGCCGCCGGTGGAGTCCCTGTGGGCCAGACCGCCCTCGAGCACGTAGGAGAGGATCTCCATGTCCCGGTGGCCGTGGGTGCCGAAGCCCTGCGCCGGCTCGACCCGGTCCTCGTTGATGACCCGCAGCGCCCGGAACCCCATGTGCCCCGGGTCGTGGTAGTCGGCGAAGGAGAAGGTGTGGTGACTGTCGAGCCAGCCGTGCTCGGCGTGGCCCCGCTCGTTGCTCTTGCGAACCTGGATCATGGCACCCCTTGCTTAACGCAGGCCCGGGAGATGGCTTGTCGCTCGCCAGGCAACGCTGCGTCCCGCGACGAGCAACGGGACCGGGTCCGGCTATGGTGGCCCCCCTTGCTTCGCACCCTTGCCGCCACCCGCTACGTCACACCGCTCCGCGAGGGCGGGAGCCTGCCCGCGATCGTCGAGGCCGACGACGACGGCCTGTACGTGGTCAAGTTCCGGGGCGCGGGGCAGGGGGGACGGGCGCTGGTGGCCGAGCTGCTGGCCGGGGAGATCGGCCGGGCACTCGGGCTGCCGGTGCCGGCGCTCGCGCTGGTGACGCTGGATCCGGACCTAGGCCGCACCGAGCCGGATGGGGAGATCCGCGATCTCCTCAAGGCCAGCGTGGGGCTGAACCTCGCCGTGGACTACCTGCCCGGGGCGCTGGGGTACGATCCGGCAGCGTCCACCCCGCCGCCCGCGGAGCTCGCCGCGGACATCGTGTGGTTCGACGCTCTGGTGCTGAACGTGGACCGCACGCCGCGGAACCCCAATCTCCTCGAGTGGCACCGCCGGCTGTACTGCATCGATCACGGCGCGAGCCTCTACGTCCACCACGACTGGGCGGGCGCTGCACCCCGGGCCGCCTCGCCCTTCCCCCAGGTGAAGGACCACGTGCTCCTGCCCGCCGCGGGCGAGATCCGCGCCGCGGGCGACCGGCTCCGCCCGAGGCTCTCCGAATCTCTGGTCCGGAGGCTGACCGAGGCGGTGCCCGACGCGTGGCTGCCCGAGGATCCGCACCTCGGCGGCGCGCGTGCACAGCGACGCGCCTACGTGGAGTGGCTGTTTCGCCGGTTACGAGACGCCGAGCTGTTCGAGGAGGAGGCCGACCGTGCCCGCGCCCTGCGCGTTTGACTACGCGGTGGTCCGGGTCGTGCCCCGGGTCGAGCGCGGCGAGTTCCTGAACGCCGGGGTCATCGTCTGGTGCCTGGCGAAGGACTACCTCGCGGCACGAGTGGTGCTGGACGTGACGCGGCTCCGGGCGCTGGACCCCGGGGCCGACATCGAGGCGATCTCCGCGCATCTGGCCGCGGTGCCGCGGATCTGCGCCGGTGACCTCGCGGCGGGACCGGTGGCGCGGCTACCAGCGAAGGAGCGCTTCCACTGGCTCGTCTCCCCGCGCAGCACCGTGATCCAGACCTCGCCGGTCCACGCCGGCCTGGCGGAGGTGCCCGAGGCCGCCCTGGCCCGCCTGTTCAAGACCCTGGTGGAGTCCGGACCGTGAGGCGGCGCGTGGCCGTCCCCCGGCGGGTGTTCCTGCTGTCCCCGGCCCGCTGCGACGGCATCCGGATGTCGCTGCTGCGGCGGCCGGCGGCGAGCTTCCCGCTGGCGATGGAGCTGCGCTCGGCGGCCGGCGCGACGCTCGGCGACGTCTTCACCTTCACCAGCGGCCTCTACTTCCGCGGCAAGATCACCTACGCGCGGGCCTTCGGGGCCTCGTGGGTGATCACTCCCGGGGCGGGTCTGGTGGAGCCCGAGCGTCGCATCACCACGGCGGACCTCGACGCGTGGGCACGGGTGCGGGTCGATCTCGAGGACCGGCGCTACCGGCGTCCGCTCGAGCGCGATGCGCGCGCGCTGGCGGAGCGGCTGCCAGAGAGCGAGGTGGTGCTGCTGGGGAGCATCGCCAGCGACAAGTACGTCGACCTTCTCCTGGACATCTTCGACCACCGGCTGCTCTTCCCGGTGGACTTCGTGGGCCGCGGGGACATGAGTCGCGGCGGGCTGCTGCTCCGATCGGTCCGGGGCGGGACGGAGCTTCCCTACGGCCCGGTGCGTGGCGCCGTCCGGCACGGCCCCCGTCCCCCGCGCCTTCCGAAGCTGCCTCCGCCCCGCTCCGGAACCGCGCCGACGTCCCAGGCGGAGGAAAGCTGATTCTGTCGTAAAGTCATGTGGTTAGGTCGTGAAGGCCGATCGAAGGTGTTTGACACTTTCAGGAGGTCGAGCCCGTCGGGTCCTCACGCTCCGAGGAACGCCCGCACCAGCCCGACGGCGCCACCGGCGAGGACCACGTAGGCGACGTTGACCCGCTTGCCGCCGACCACGAGCACGACGAAGGCCACGATGCCGAGCACGAGGGTCACCCAGTCCAGCCGCCCGGCGTGGATCACGGTCGCCTGGGCCAGCGCCAGCGAGACCGCCGCCATCAGCGCCAGCACGCCCGCGGTCACGCCTTGCAGAAAGGGCTGCACCCCCGGCCAGGCGGTGATGCGGTCCAGGTGCGGCGCTCCGACCAGGACCAGGACGAACGAGGGCAGGAACAGCCAGAACCCCGCGCACAGCGCCGAGGACAGCCCCACCCCCAGCGGATGCCCGGCCAGGTACCCGATGAAGACCCCGATGCTGATCAGCGGGCCGGGCGTCGTCTCGCCGAGCGCGAGCGCGTCCACCATCTGCGGGTCGGTGATCCATCCCGAGTGCAGCACCGCGCCTTCCCGCAGCAGCGGAAGCACCGCGTACGCGCCTCCGAACGACACCAGGCCCACCTTGAGGAAGAACAGCGAGACGTCGCGGAGCCGCTCGAGCGCTGGCGCTGCCGCCTCCGCCCGTGCCGAGGCGACGATTGAAAGCAGCGCCATCGCGGCGAGCGACCCTCGCAGGCGCGACCGGAGGATCGACACCGCGCCGCATCCGAGGAGCAGGGCCACGAACCCGACGTGCAGGAAAACCGATGCCCCGAACGCCAGCACCGCGAGCACCTTCTGGAACGGGGTCCGGAGCGCTGTTTTGCTCAGACGGAGCATCGCCGCGGCGAGCAACGCCAGCGCCACCGGGCGGAATCCGGACAGCACGCCGACGAGCTCGGGCCGCGAGCCGTAACGCACGTAGATCGCGGCCAGCGCGGCGAGGGTGATGATTCCCGGGGAGATGAACAGGACCCCTGCGAGCACGCCGCCGAGGACCCCCAGCACTCGCCAGCCGATGAAGATCGCCATCTGCGAGGCCTCGGGGCCCGGCAGCACGTGCACGAAGTTGAGCGCCCGCACGAAGTCCGCGTCCTCGATCCACCGGCGCCGCTCGACGCACTCGTCGTGCATGAGGCCGAGCTGCGCGACCGGTCCCCCGAAGGCCAGCCAGCCGATTCGGAAGAAGACCCGGACCAGCTGGGAGATGGAGACGATGGGAGCAGGCATGCCGGCGACGGGACCATCGCTCGTTTCACGGGGAGCGTGCCAATCCCTTGCGGTGGCCACCATCCGTCCCCACCCTCCGGCGTCATGGGAGGACGCATGACGTTTCGCACACAGTGGTGGCTCTGGATTCCGCTGGCGGCCGCGCTCGGGTGCGCCGGGTCCCAGCAGTCACAGCAAAAAGTGACCCAGGCGGGTGGCAACTCGACCCTCGTCGACGAGGGCCCGGCATCGGCCAGCGCGGCAGGAGCAGCCGGAGCAGCCGCCGCGCAGCCCGCGAACGCGCAGCTGGTCCCGTTCGAGGGCGCCAACGGCTTCACGGTGCTGATGCCCCCGAACCCGGAGAAGAACCAGCGCACCCAGGAGACGCCGGGAGGTCCGGTCCAGGTGCACATCGCGCAGGCCCAGGACGCCTCGGGCAAGTACCTCTCCAGCCTGAGCGAGTTCCCGAAGGGCAGCCTGGCCAAGGTGAAGAGCAAGGACCTGCTCGACTCGCTCCAGCAGGCCACCGTCCAGTCGATGGGCGGCACCCTGGTGAAGAGCGAGGACATCCAGGTGGGCGGCCTGGCGGGGCGTGAGTTCACCGCGACCGATCCCCAGGGCAGCGAGGTCACCGCGCGCGTGTTCGTGGGCGACTCGCGGGTTTACACGCTGGCCGGTACCTACCCGCAGGGTCAGATGCCCGGCTCGATCCAGCAGTTCCTCGGCTCGTTCCAGCCGCCGGCCGGTGCCGCGGTGGGTGGAAGCGGCGCACCCGATGCCGCCGGAGGCAGCGCCGCGAGCGATCTGAACAACTCGGGCTCCGACCGCGCGACCGGGGAGAGCGTCAGCGGAAGCTCATCCGACTCGGTGAGCACCGTCCCGGCGGAGCCGCAGAAGAAGTCCAAGAAGAAGGCGCGCGGGAGCACCGGCTCGACCAGCGCCGGATCGGCCGCCGCCGATACCGTCTCGGGCAGCCGCTAGGCTGGATCTCGAGGTCAGGGCACGGCCTGCGGAGAGCACCTCCGGGGGCCGTTGCCATTGCGGGTCAGGTGGGCGCTGACCACTCGCCGCCGGTGGGGCGCAGGACGAGCTCGTGGGTCCATGCGTCCGGTCTCTGCCCGTGGAGGAACGCGCAGGCCTCGGCGATCGCCTCGGGCGAGATGAGCCGCTCGGCGGCGAAGCCGGCTGCCCGCGTGGGTTCCGAGGCGATGGGTCCGTCGATGGGGAGGTACGCGACGTGGACGCCGCGGGTCCGCCACTCGCGGGCCGCGACCTGGACCAGCGCCCGGAGCGATTGCTGCGCGGCCCCGAGCGCGGCGAATCCCTCCTTGGTCCGGATGCCGGACGACGTGCCGATCTGCAGGAAGGTGCCACGCCCCCGGGCCAGCATCCCCGGTCCCACCGCGCGGAGCAGGTTCCAGGTTCCCTGGGGATAGGCGGCGAGCGACTGGGTCAGCTCGGCGAAGGGAATCTCCAGCAGCGGGAGCGCCCCGAATCGCCCACCCATGGTCTGCGCGGCGACGAGCAGGTCGGGTGGATCCTCTCCGAAGCGGACCAGTGACTCCGGGCGCTGGAGATCGCACACCGCCGCCACGCCCTCGCCACCCGCGGCGGTCACGTCGCGGGCCAGCGCCTCGACCTCCGCTGCCGTCCGGGAGGCGCACACCACCCGCCAGCCCTTGCGCGCGAAATGAAGCGCAAGGGTGCGTCCCAGCTTCCGGACGCCGACCATCAGAAGCGTCTCGGCCACGGCTGGCTCAACGCAAGGAATCGCGCAGCGACTTCAGGCGGTTCAGCGCCTCATCCATCAGCTTCTTCGAGGACTCCGTTGCCTGCTCCGCGGCGCGCTCGACCTTGAACAGCTCGGGCTCGAGCTTCGCCCACTGGTCCTTCGCGTCCATCCCGGCGAGGTGGAGCTTGACCTTGACCTCGTCGCGCAGGGTCCTCAACAGATCAACGCCCCGCTTCATCTCTGCTTTCAGATCGAGCTCATTGGCCATGGCTGGAGCCTCCTGGCTTGAGTCATAACCACGGGGGAGAGGAAGTCCATGCCCTTCGAGAGCGAGTCCGACGGCGTCCTGCTGGTCCTCGACCCCCGTCCTCGTGATCTGGGCGGCTTCACCGTGCGCCGGCTTCTTCCGGTGGCGGGAAGCCGGATGGTCGGGCCGTTCATCTTCCTGGACCACATGGGCCCGGCGGTGATGGACCGTGGGTCGGGTATGGACGTGCGCCCGCACCCGCACATCTCCCTGGCCACGGTGACCTACCTCTTCGAGGGCGAGATCATCCACCGCGACAGCCTCGGAAGCGAGCGCGCCATTCATCCGGGGGACGTGAACTGGATGCTGGCCGGCCGCGGCATCGTCCACTCGGAGCGGAGCAGCACCGAGGAGCGGTCACGTGGTGTCCGGCTGCACGGCATCCAGAGCTGGGTCGCGCTGCCCCGCGAGCACGAGGAGGAGGCTCCAGCCTTCGCCCATCATCCGGCGCGCACGCTCCCGAAGGTGAGCCGCGACGGCGCCGAGCTCACTGTCATCGCCGGCACGGCGTACGGCGCCGAGTCCCCGGTGGGGGTGCTGTCCCCGACGCTGTACGTGGAGGCGCGGCTGCGGCCGGGAACGCGGCTGACGGTCGACGGCACCCATCCGCAGCGGGCGGTCCACGTCGCCGAGGGCACGGTCCGGATCGGCGAGCGCCGGATCGGTTCCGGAGAGATGGCCATCCTCCGGGCCGGAGCGGAGGTGACGGTCCGGGCGGCCGAGGAACCGGCCCGGCTGATGCTCCTCGGCGGCGCGCCGCTCGACGGTGACCGGCACATCTGGTGGAACTTCGTCTCCAGCTCGAGGGAGCGCATCGAGCGGGCGAAGGACGACTGGCGGAACGGCCGCTTCGGCAAGGTGCCTGGTGACGAGAGGGAGTTCATCCCGCTCCCCGAGAGCTGAGCTCGATCCAGCGGTCCTCGGCTGAACGACGGAACCTCACCTTCGTGCTCGAGCAGCCCCCGTGGCCTCGTCGCTCGTCCTGAGGCTCAGACCATGCGTGGAGGACGGAGCCGGTCGTGCAGCTCGCGCTCGAGCTGCATGAGGACCTCCGCCGCCGGCCGATCTCCATCGATCTCCAGATGCGCCCACTCCCCGAGCGTCACCGGCTCCCAGCGCGCCTTCTGTGCCAGGTACACCTCCCAGCCGGCGTCGGAGACCGCGCCGGGCTCGCGGGCCCGTGCCTCGAGCCGCGCGCGGATCGCCTCGTCGGGGACGCGCACCTCGGCGAGGAGGAAGAGCGCCCCGTGCTCCCGCGCGGCCTCGGCAAGCACGGTCCGCTCCCACGCTGCCTGGGCCGTGGCGTCGACCACCACGCACCTTCCCCGATCGAGCGCCTCACCCGCGCGTTCGGCAAGCGCGGCGTAGGTCGCGCGCGTCGCCTCCGGCGTGTACAGCCCCTGGTCGACGGCGGCGGTCGCGCGCTCCACGGCCGCGAGCCCGTGCATCGACTTCCGGACCACGTCCGACGACAGTACCTCCCAGCCGCGGCGCTCGCCCAGCTCGCGGGCCAGGGTCGACTTGCCGGTGCCCGAGAGACCGGCGAGCGCGAGGAGCACCGGGGGAAGATCCTCGCTCGCCGCGTCGCAGGCCACGCCGAACGCGCGCCGTGCCATGCGCGCCGCGTCCTCGCGCTCGCCGGGGGAGATCTCCGGCTCCTCCGCGCGCAGGCTCTCCACCTTCCCTCGCACGCAGGCCCGGTAGCAGGTGTAGAAGGGCACGAGCTTCCTCAACGCGGTGTCCCGGGAGCGCGCCACGTATCGCCGGATGAAGGCGGCGCCCAGGTCGCGACGCATCCGGAGGCGGAGGTCCATCGCCAGGAACGCCACGTCCGAGGCAACGTCCGAGCAGCGGAGGCGGGCGCTGAAGTCGAGGCAATCGAAGAGCGTCAGCGGTTCGGTGAAGCACACCGAGGACGTGCGGAGGTCCCCGTGGCCGTCGCGGATGCGCCCACCGGCCACCCGCGCCTCGAGCAGTGGCCGCTTCCGGATCGCCCAGGCCGCCACCACCGCGCGCAGCTGGCCGTTCTGCAACCCGCTGAGGGTCTTCCCCAG
>DASROG010000496.1:0-4364 GCA_035646995.1 Myxococcaceae bacterium | reverse complement strand
GCGACCTCCCTGCGCAGGCCCTCCACGAGCTCGAGCGCGAGCGCGTCCACCTCCGGCCCGTCGTAGAGCCGGTCGGCCAGAGGCGTGAGCGCGCCCAGCTCCGTCCCCGGGGGGATGGCAGCGGTGAGGACGATGGAGATGGCTCCGAAGTCGAAGAGCCGTGCCCGGGCCTCGACCTCCACCGACCCTTGCGGAAGGGGGAGCGACCGCCGGCCGAGGCCGATGATCAGCGGAGGATTGGGGACGAGGAGAAACTCCGCCCCGGAGCGGCTGAAGCGCAGCCGCCGCGCGTCACGAGCGAGCACGGACTCGGCCACGCCGAGGTCGATCTCGTCCGCCACGTCGTACAGCCGGTAGCAGAGGATGGACGCCTTCTCCAGGACGAGCGAGTCCATGCGCTGCACTCCGTCACAACGGGTGCAACAACACCAGTGCGGAGCGGGCGTCGCGGGCGGAGAATGCGGAGCGGCATGAGGTCCAGGTGGCCAGCGCTGGCGGTCCTGCTCGGGCTCGCGGGCTGCTCGACGGCGAGCTCTCCGGGGGAGCCCGACGGCGGATCCACGAACGTTCCCGCGCTCCGGAGAGTGCTGGACGCGGGAAGCCTGGCCCTGGTGCATGCCTCGGTGCTGGAGCCGGCGACCGGAGCGCTCGACACCGGACGGACGGTGCTGGTATCGGGCGATCGGATCGCGGCGGTGGGGCCGGACGGGACGGTTCCCTTCCCGCCCGGAGTGGTGGCCATCGACGTCGGCGGGCGGACGCTGCTCCCGGGACTCGTCGATTCCCACGTGCACGCCCGGTCGGCCGACCTCCCGCGCTACGTGGACGAGGGCGTCACCACGGTGCGAAACCTGTGGGGATTCACCGGGCTCTTGGAGGGCGCGGCGGCGCTGGTGCGGGACGGCGCGGTGGCCCCGAGCATCGAGTCCGCCTCCCCGGGCGTGGACGGGCCCGGCTCGCCGTGGCCGCAGACCCAGCTCATCACCGATCCGGACGAGGCCGCCGCGCTGGTGGACCGGCTCGCCGGCCAGGGCTGGCGCTGGATGAAGGTCTACTCCCATCTCGACGCTGCGGTGTTCGATGCGCTGGCCGACGCCGCGGACGCGCGCGGGCTCCGGTTCCTCGGGCACGTGCCCTTCTCGGTGCCGCTCCAGCACACGCTGGACCGCCGGATGCTCTCCATCGAGCACCTGACCGGCTACGAGTTCGCCCTCGGCAGCCGCGGAAACACCCCCGCCGAGCGCTGGGCCTCGATCTCGATCGAGGACATGCCGGCGGTTGCACGAGCCACCGCGGCCGCCGGCACCTGGAACTGTCCCACGATGAGCGTGGTGAGGCTGCTGGCGTTCGGGGGCGCGGGGGACGCCGAGGGAAGCCACCGGCGGCGCGCTCTGGTGGGAGCGCTGCACGCCGCCGGTGCGCGCCTGCTGGCGGGAACGGATTCCGGCATCGATGCGACGCAGCCGGGGGCCTCCATGCACGACGAGCTCGACGAGCTGGTGGCCTCGGGCCTCACCCACATCGACGCGCTCCGCGCCGCCACCTCGTGGCCGGCTGAGTTCCTCGGGCGCGTGGGGGAGATCGGCACCGTCTCGCCCGGCGCACGGGCCGATCTGGTGCTGGTGAACGGTGACCCGCGGCAGGACGTCTCGACGCTCCGCCACCCGCGGGCGGTGCTGCTCCGCGGGATGTGGCTGGAGCGCCCCTGAGCCGGGCTCAGTCGAGGACCGGCGTGACCAGGGCGGCCCGTCCGCCGGCCGCGGCACCCGGAGCGAGCCGCTCGAGAGCGACGGCGCCCGCGGCGGCGATCGCCACCACCGTCAGGACCTGATGCGGCTCGGAGCCGCCGAGCAGGTTCACCAGGGCGATCGCCAGGCTGCCTCCGAGCATCCGGCAGGCGTAGACCGCGCTGGTGATGGCCCCTCGCTGCTCCCAGCCGACCCGCGCCTGGGGGGCGATGATGCAGGTGCTCGCCGCGGGGCCGAGCCCGATGCCGAGCAGCCCCAGCGCGGCGCTCTTCGGCCTCGCGCTGTCGCACGGCGCTGGCGACGCATGGCTGTACGCCGCGCCGGCGCCGGCCAGGAGGAAGCCGAGCCCCGCCGAGGCACGCAGCCCGCCCCGGAGCAGGAGCTTCACCCCGAAGGAGCTTCCCAGCGCCCACCCGGCGAGGAGCGGGACCAGGGCCACCCCGGCGCCGAGGGCGGTGTGGCCGCCATGCGCCACCATCCACAGGGGGACGTAGGCGCTGAGCGTGTACAGCACGCCGCCCGAGACCAGCCCTCCGACGAGCCCCGAGCGCACCGTCCGGTCCCGGAGCACCGCGGGAGGCACCAGCGGGTCGACGCTCCGCCGCTGCTGGCGGAAGAAGGCCCAGCCGGCCAGCCCGGTGGCGAGGAGGACCCCGAGGACGGCGGGCGCGGGGAGCGCCTGGGGCTCGAGCGCGAGGAGGACCAGGGTCATGGACAGGGCCCCAAGCGCCGGACCGCCGAGCTCGAAGCTGTGCTCGCGTGACGGGGGAGGGTCGCGGTACGAGCCACGCAGCAGCGCGACGGCCAGCAGGCCCACCGGCACGTTCACCCAGAACACCGACCGCCACCCCAGGTGCTCGGTGAGTAGACCACCCATGACGGGGCCGATGACCGAGGCCAGCCCCCAGGCGCCGGTGAAGACGCTCTGGATCGCCGCCCGCTCCTCGAGCGTGTAGAGGTCCGAGCTGATGGTCAGGGTGGTGGGCTGCACTGCCCCGGCCCCGAGGCCCTGAAGAACCCGGAAGGCGACCAGCATCGGGACGCTGGTGGAGAAGCCGCAGAGCACCGAGCCGAGGAGGAAGAGGCCCATCCCACCGACGAAGGTGCCCCGGCGCCCGAGCCGGTCGGACAGACGGCCCCCGAGGAGCACGCCGACGGTGCTCGCCAGGAGGAAGCCGGTGAAGACCCAGGCGTAGAGCGCGCGGCCGTCCAGCTCGGCGGTGAGGGTGGGCATCGCGGTGGTGACCACCGTGGTCTCGAACGCCGCCACCACCAGGGCCAGAAGCACCGCCGCGGTCGCGCGCCGGCGCTCGCGGCCGGGGGCCGCCGCCTGCCAGGGGAGGGTGCTCGTGGCTTCCATGCGGAGACGGAGTTAACCGGCGAATTCCCATGCAGGGAGCGCATGACACGCATACTCTCCTTGCGCCGGCCGGGGGGCATCCCCCGAGGTGCCACCGGAGCGCACGTGACCACCGACCAGCTCAGCGCGTTCCTCACCCTGGCGCAGGAGAAGCGCTTCGTCAGCGCTGCCCGCAGGCTGGGAATGTCACAGTCGGGGCTGAGCCGGCAGGTACAGTCCCTGGAGCGGGAGCTCGGAACACGGCTCCTGGTGCGCACGCCGCGGGGGGTGGTGCTGACCGGCGCCGGAGAGCGGTACCTGGTGCATGCCCAGCGAGCGCTGGACGCGCTCCAGCGGGGCGCGAGCGAGCTCACCGCGCTGACCGGCAAGGCGAGCGGGCTGGTGGCGCTGGGGACCCTGCCCACCGTCGGCGCGTACCTGCTCCCCGAGCTCCTGCCGCGCTTCCACAAGCTGTACCCCGACGTGCGGCTCCGGCTGGTGGAGCAGACCTCCGAGGGGCTGGAGGACCGGGTGGCCAAGGGCGAGCTGGACCTCGCGGTGCTGACCTTGCCCGTCCGGCGGGTGGATCTGGTGCAGCAGAAGCTGTGGAGCGAGGACTTCGTGCTCGCCGTGCCGCGCGGGCATCCGCTGGCCGAGGCGAAGAAGCCGGTCGCCTTGCGGGACGTGCTGCGGATGCCGCTGGTGGTGATGCCCAACGTCGCGGGCACGCGGGCGCTGGAGGCGGCCGGCGAGGCTGCGGGCGAGCCACTCAACGTGGTGCTGGAGACCGACAACCCCGAGGCGATGCGACGGATGGTGGAGCGGGGCCTGGGCATCGCCCTGCTGCCGTCGATCATGGCCCGCGAGCGGACCGGCCGCGGCTTCGAGGTGGTCGAGGTGGGACCGGGCGGGGTGAGGCGCCAGGTCGCGCTCCTGCACCGGGGCGAGGGGTACCTCCATGCCGCCGCGCGGGCGCTGAAGACCTTCCTCGGCGAATCCCTCCCGAGCTTCTTCGTTCCGGGGACGAAGAAGGTCTCGTAGTCCCGGCCCGACCGCACGCGGTGGTCCAGCGCGTCGCCGGAGCCCCGTGAGCCGACGGCGCTCGTCGCTCCGATGCGCGGGTGAGGGCTGCTCGACGATGCACCCGCGCGGAGCGCGGTCGAGCCCCGCGTTCGTGCCAGACTGCGGGGAATGCCCGAGTACCCGGACGTCACCGTCTATCTGGAGGCGCTCGCCCCTCGCGTGCTCGGCCAGCCGCTGGAGGGCGTGCGCGTGCG
>DASROG010000495.1:0-7869 GCA_035646995.1 Myxococcaceae bacterium | reverse complement strand
GTTCCGCTAGACTCCGCGCTTCATGAAGTTCACCCCGCTCGACATCCGGCAGAAGCGCTTCGAGACCTCCTTCCGTGGCTACGCCGCGCGCGACGTGCAGGGGTTCCTGGAGCTCCTGGCGGCTGAGTTCGAGGACGTGGTGAAGGAGAACATCGCGCTCAAGGACGAGCTCAAGCGCACGCAGGTGGAGCTGGAGCGCCACCTCGAGCGCGAGCGCGCCCTGCAGCAGACCCTGGTCACCGCCCAGCGCGTGTCGGAAGATCTCCGCGACGCCGCGAAGAAGGAGGCGGAGATCGTCGTCGCCGAGGCCGAGCTCCAGTCGGAGAAGATCGTCCACGCAGCGCACCAGAAGCTGGTCCAGGTGGTCGACGACATCAACGAGCTGAAGCGGCAGCGCGCGCGCTTCGAGGCCGAGCTGCGCTCGCTGGTCTCCGGGCACCTGAAGCTGCTGGAGGCGGTCACCGCCCCCGACGCCGAGGCTCCCGTCCGGGTGGACGACAACGTGTCCTTCCTGGCCCCGAAGAAGGCGGGCACGCCGTAGCGGACGTCCTCCGGGAGGTCGCCGGCGCGGTCGAGCTGTCGGTCCGGGCCAAGCCGCGCGCCTCGAGGCCAGGCATCGGCGCGGTTCGCGAGGGAACGCTCGAGGTCCGGGTCAGCGCACCCCCGGTGGAGGGAGCGGCGAACGAGGCCATCGTCGAGCTTCTCGCCCGCTCCCTCGACCTGCCCCGCCGCTCGGTCAGCCTCGTCTCGGGCGAGCACGGGCGCACGAAGCGCGTCCGCATCGAGGGGCTCACGCTGGACGAGGTGCGCGACCGGCTTCAGCTGCCCGGGTGAAGTCGGGCGTGCTTCAGGGGAGTTCCCGCGTGCTGGCGGCCCCTCGGCGATCCTTTCTGCACGTGGCAAGCCCTCCCACGTGCAGAAAGTACCGCCCGGCTCGGTCCCGTCCCAGGGCACGGCGCGGAGTTCGCCTCCCGGGATGACCGCTCAGCGGCGGTGGCGCACCTGCGGCGGCACCGGCGTGGCGGATGGGGCCTCGTCGTCCGCTCCGTGAGGCTCGAGAGTGGGGTCCCGGACCTCCGGCGCATCCGGGACGACCGGCTCGAAGCGGGCCGGCGACGGAGGGGCCGGCCGACGCGGCCGCGGGATGCTCCGGGAGGCACGGTCAGGGATGGCGTCAGGACGCGCGCTGGCCACGGGCTTCTCCAGGCCCGCCTCGACCGGAGTGGGCCCGTGGCTCCGGACCACCTCCGGCTCCCAAGCCAGGCGCGCGCCTCGTCCGCCCGCGGGCGCTCGGCGGCCCCGCCTGCTTCCGCGCGCAGCCAGGCCCAGAAGGCACAGCCCCGCACCCAGACCCACCACGAAGCTCCAGGGAATCCGACGACGCATGCGCCACCTCCGGAAGACAGACTTCCAAGGTGCGCAGGCTTGGTCCGGCAGGGAAGCCCGCCCTCAGTCCGCCGGTCCCAGGTGCCCCTCGCGCACGGCATCGGGGACGGGGCGGAGCCTGGCCATCGGCGCTGTTCCACCCGGTCGAGCGCAGTGACCGGGACCGGCCGTTCCGGCGTGGAGGAAAGAATGGCCCAGCTGGACCCGGAGGAGCGTCGTCGCTCCCCCGGTCGAATCGAGGGCGCGGTTCGCCGCTCAGGCGGCGAGACCGACGGGAATCTTGAACTCGAACCGGGTGCCCTTCCCCGGCGCGCTCTCGACCCTCACCGTGCCGCCGTGCTCGTCGGCGATCTGCTTCACGATCGACAGCCCGAGGCCCGTCCCCTCGGGCCGGCCGGCGGTGGCGAAGGGGTCGAACACCCGGTCGGCGATCTCCGGTGGGAGCCCCGGCCCGTCGTCCTCGAAGCGCAGCACCAGGTCGTCCGCCTCGCGGTCGATGCTGAAGAGGAAGTGCCCGCCGGTGGGCATGGCCTCCACCGCGTTGCGAGCCAGGTTGAATACCACCCGCCGCAGCTTCCCCTCGTCGAAGCGGGCCGGGCCGGTGTAGCGCGGCACGACCGAGAGGCGGACCGGGCTCTTCTTGAACTCCTGACGGAGGTAGGCCTCGGTCTCGCTGGCGAACTTCTGGAGGTACACCTTGCGGATCAGCAGCTCGCGCTCGCCCCGGGCGAAGGCCAGCGTCTCGCGCATCATCGCGTTCAGGTGCTCGAACTGCTTGTCCACCACCGCCGCGTACTGGAGGCGCTGCTGCTCGTCCGGCTCGGTGGCCATCAGCTCGGTGTAGCCGCTGATGACCGTGAGGGGGGTACGGAAGTCGTGCACGACGCCCGAGAGCATCTGGCCGATGGCCGCCAGCCGCTCGCGCTGCTCGGCCTCGTCGCGGTTGCGCCGCACCTTGATCGACCGCCCGGCCTGCCCTGCGATCAGCGTGGCCAGCCGCTCGTCGCTCTCGGTGAAGCCCGAGGGCTTGTTCAGCAGGGCCAGCGCGCCCACCACCCCCTCGTCCACGGTGATCGGCACCGAGAGCACCGCGTCGGCGCGCACGTCGAGCCGGGCGGGGATGCTCGGGTCGTGCGCGGGGTGGTCGGCGGCGTGCCCCACCCGCACCGTCTCGCCGGTGCGAGCCACGTGGCCGACGATGCCCTGCCCCGGCTTGAGCTTCACGGTGACCAGGGACTCGGCCTTCTCGCCCACGACGCTCTTGAAGTAGAGCGCGCCCTGCGACTCGCCGGGGTCCACCAGGAAGATCGCCGCCGCGGTGGCCCCCAGGGTGGGCGCCACGCGGGCGAGGAGGACGTCGATCAGGTCGGACTGCTTCTCCGCCGAGGAGACCGCCTTCTCGGTCTCGAACAGGAGATCTAGGTCCTTCAGCGCGTTGGAGAGGTCTGACTTCGCCTTGCGCAGCGCCTCGTTCTGGGCCCGCAGCTCCTCGTAGAGCAGCACGTTGTCCAGCACCGCGGCGATCTGGGTGGCGACCGCCTCCACCAGGGCGAGGTCCTCGGCGCTGAAGGCGTTGGTCTTCCGGTTCAGCACCTCCACCACCCCGAGGATCCGCCCGCTCACGTGCCTGAGCGGCACCGCGATCATCGACTTGGTGACGAAGCCGCTCATCCGGTCGATGTTGGGATGGAAGTGCGAGTCGGTGTACGCGTCGCCGAGGAGCAGGCTCTCCCCCGTCGCCATCACGTGCCCGGCGATGCCGGTACCGAGGGGAAGCCGGATCTCGTCCAGCTGGCCGCCACCGCGCAGCACCCGGCTCCACAGCTCCTGCTTCTCGGCGTCGAGCATGAAGAGCGTCGCCGCCTCGGCCTGGAGCAGCGAGCTCAGGCGATCCATCACCGTGCGGAGCAGCGCGTCGACGTCGCGGACGGAGGACAGGAGCGTCGCGATCTCCAGCACCGCGCTGAAGCGCTCCGCCTGGCGTAGCACCGCCGACTCGAGCTCCTGCAGCTTGTCGGTCAGGCCGCTGAGCAGCCCGGCCGGGCTCACGGGCTCGGCCGCCTTGACTCGGTCCGCCATCGTTCGTCCGGGGGTGAGACTCTACACCAGGAGCGGAGAACAGGCCTGCCGGGTGGACAGCGACCGCGCGCGATGTGTCTGGAAACTCGGTCTTCAGTGCGCTTCGGCCCAGCTCTGACCGAGACCCACCTCGACCTCCAGCGGAACCCGCAGCTGTGCCACAGCCATCATGCTGCTCCTGGCGAGCTCCACCGCGCGGTCCACCTCGTCCTCCGGCGCCTCGAAGAGCAGCTCGTCATGGACTTGAAGGAGCATCCGGGTCCGCAGCCCGGTCTCCCGGAGCCGGTGATCGATGCGAAGCATCGCCATCTTGATCAGGTCGGCGGCAGTGCCCTGGATGGGCATGTTGATCGCCGCTCGCTCCGCGGCCTGCGCCGTGGCCCGGTTGCTGGAGTGCAGGTCGTCCATCAGCCGGCGGCGACCGAAGAGCGTCTCCACGCTCCCGGTGCGGCGCGCGCGCTCCACCGTCTCCTCGAGGTAGCGGCGGATGCCGGCGTAGCGGGCGAAGTAGCGGTCGATGATCGACGCCGCCTCCTCGTGGGGGATGTCCAGCCGCGTGGAGAGCCCGTGCGGCGACAGCCCGTAGGCAATGCCGAAGTTCACCATCTTCGCCACCCGGCGCTGGTCGGCGGTCACCTCGCCCGGCGTGACTCCGAACACCTCGGCGGCGGTGCGCTGGTGTACGTCCTCGCGGGCCTGGAACGCCGCCAGCAGCCCCGGGTCCGCCGAGACGTGGGCCAGGATGCGCAGCTCGATCTGGCTGTAGTCGGCGGAGATCAGCTTCCAGCCTCGCTCGGCGACGAACGCCCGGCGGATGGCGCGGCCCACGTCGGTGCGCACCGGGATGTTCTGGAGGTTCGGGTCCGAGCTGGAGAGCCGGCCGGTCGCGGTCGCCGCCTGGTGGAAGGTGGTGTGGAGCCGTCCGTCGGACCCCACCAGCGGCACCAGCGCGTCGAGGTAGGTGGTCTTCAGCTTGCTGAGCGTACGGTACTCGAGCAGGACGCGCGGCAAGGGGTGCTTCTCCGCCAGCTTCTCCAGCACCTCGGCATCGGTCGACGGTCCGGTCTTCCCCTTCTTCAGCACGGGAAGCGCGAGGTCGGTGTACAGCACCTGCGCCAGCTGGGCGTTGCTGTTGACGTTGAAGACCCGGCCCGCCAGGCGGTGCAGCTCCAGCTCCTGCGCGGCGCACTGCGCGTCCACGTCGCGGGAGAGCTCGGACAGGACGCCCCGGTCCACCTGGATGCCGTGCCGCTCCATCCGGGTGAGCACCGCGACCAGCGGCAGCTCCATCTCGCGGGCGAGGCCGGTGAGCTTGGCAGACTCGACGTCCCGCCACAGCCCCGGGCCGAGCCGCTCCACCGCCTGGGCTCGCTGGCCGAAGGCCTCGGCGACCTCCTCGGCAGGGCGGTCACCGAGCCCGCTCCCCGCCCGGCGCGCCGCCGCCGCGTCGTACGGAACCGGCAGCTCGAGGTGGAGGCGCTCGCGGGCGAGGTCCGCCAGGGCGTGCTCCCGCCGGGAGGCGTTCAGGAGGTAGGAGAGCAGCTCCACATCCCCGTCCAGGCCCTGCAGCTCCAGTCCCACCCCGAGGAGGAGCAGCGAGAGGGCCTTGGCGTCGTGGGCGTCCTTGGGCAGCCGGGGGTCGGAGAGCAGCGGACCGAGCACGGCCCGCAGGTCCTCGAAGGGCAGCCGCCGCGCGCCGAGCCCGTGGTGATCCAGCGACACGTAGGCCGCGGTGTCCCCCGCCGCGACGCCCAGCCCCACCAGGGGCGCCGTGGCCGGAGGCCCGTCGTGCGCGGGGACCAGCGCCAGCCGTCCGTGGGCCCGGATCGCGTCCGCCAGGCCCACCACGGCCTCGCGGTCGGCAATGACCACCGTCCGTCCCATCGGACGCGCCGCCGCCGCATCGGGGCTGGGAGGCATCTCCTGTAGCAGCTTGTAGAACTCGAGCTCGGTGAAGAGCGCGCGGGCCTTCTCCCCGTCGATGGGCTGGCGGGCGAAGCGCGAGGCGTCGGTCTCCACCGGGAGGTCGATGCGGAAGGTCACCAGCTGCTTGGCCCGGAGCACGCCGTCGCGGTGCTGCTCGATCGCCTCGCGGATCTTCGGCTTCTTCACCTCCTCCAGCCGGGCGAGAAGCGCCTCCACGCTCCCGAACTGCTGGATGAGCTCGGCTGCGGTCTTGGGTCCGATCCCCGGCACCTTGGGGACGTTGTCGATCGGGTCCCCGACCAGGGCCAGGTAGTCGCGCATCTGGCCGGGCTCGATGCCGAGCCGCTCCCTGACCTCGCGGGGTCCGGTGTGCCGGTCGAGCATCGGGTCGTAGAGGCTGACCCGGTCGTCCACCAGTTGCATGAAGTCCTTGTCCCCGGTGACGATCTGCACGTCGAAGCCCTGCTGCTTGGCCGCCAGGGCCAGGGTGCCGATGACGTCGTCCGCCTCCCAGCCGGCGTACTCGAGCACCGGGACCCGGAGGGCGTCGACGACCTGCCGGACCAGCGCGAACTGGTGGGGGAGGTCCGGCGGCGGCCCCTCGCGATTGGCCTTGTAGGTGGGGTCGATCTCCTGGCGGCCGGTGCGGCTCTCCTTGTCGAAGGCCAGCGCCACGTGGGTGGGCTTCATCTCCCGGAGCGTCTTCAGGAGCATCCGGGTGAAGCCGTAGACGGCGTTGGTGGGCACGCCCCGGCTGGTGCTGAGGTTGGCGATGGCGTGGTAGGCGCGGAAGACGAAGCCGGACGCGTCGATGAGCGTCAGGACCGGACGGGAGCTGGGCATGACCTTCTGCCCGACCCTACAGCGGAAACCCGCTGAGCGGCGCGATCCTCGTTACTAACGCAGCACGAGCTTGATCTTCTCGTTGCAGATGAAGAACTCGTCGCCGTCCTCCACCTGCTTGCGCTTGATCCGCTGCTTGTTGAACCAGGTGCCGTTCGACGAGCCCAGGTCCTCGATGTAGTAGGCGCCGTCGTCCCGGACGATGACCGCGTGCTCCCGGCTCACCTTGCCGGAGTTGATGATGAAGTCGCAGTGCTTGCCCCGGCCGATGACGAACCGGTCCTTGCCGATGCGGTCCAGGGCGCCGTTCTCGGCCATGAGGTAGAGCTGCCCCCCGGAGCCGGACCGCTCCTCGTCCTCGGGGAGCTGCCGGTCGAGGATGTCCAGTGGGTCGTCGGGGGTGCCGTCGGGAGCACCGGTGTCCACCTCGCCGAGGGAAGCCAGGTCGTCCAGGTCGCCCGTGCCCAGGACCGGGGTCCCGATGGTGGGGGCCACCGCGTCGCCGGCAGGGGCGCTGCGCAGGGCGGCCGTCCGGGGTGGCGCCGCCGCGGCCACCCGATCGTTCAGGGTCGGCTGGGCCGGAACCGGGGTCTTCCGCCGCGGGGACACCTCGAGGAAGCCGTTCAGCCGGGCGAACATGAACAGGGCCTGGTTGATGAGCCCATCCCGCTCGCTCCCCATCTGCCTTGCCATCTCCTCGAACGCTTCCCAGAGGTGGTCCGGGATGGCCACCTTGCGGACGGGATGTGGCGGGTTGAAGTCGCCCATGGCGCGCACGGCCGACAAGGCTACCACGGTCAGTAATGGACGCCGATGTCCCCGGCGGTGGCGGCGCTGAAGGTGATGGTGGTGGGAGAGAAGTCCACGATCACGTTGCCCCCCGGGTAGAGGACAAAGATGCGGTCTGCGCCCACAACCTGTGGGTAGACGAACCGCTGGTACAGGGACAGCGCTCCCGGAAGGTTGAGCCCGCCCACCCCGAGGGTCGCGGAGCTGATGGGCACCGACGCCGGGGTGTAGCCGTTGACGAAGGTGAAGATGTACCCCGAGCCGCGGAGCGAGGGAACGTCACCCTCGGTGAGCACGGGCTCGATGCCCGCGTCGGTCACGAGGTCGTTGTTCGAGTCCGTGTACTGGATGGTGTCCTGCATCTGGAAGGAGAGGCCGGTGGGGTTGAGGGTCTCCGCGGCGGAGGTGCCGGCATCGGCGTCCGGCCGCCAGAAGCGGACGAAGCTCGGGCGCGAGTTCGGCCCGGCATCGAAGGAGCTCAGGCTCCCCGGTGGAGGCAGCGCCACCCGCCCGAGGAATCCCGACAGGGTGCCGCCCACGGTGAGAGGGTGCGGGGCCAGGCTGCTGCTCCGGATGGTGTACGTCACCGGAGGCGGGCAGTTGGCGATGGTGGCGACGGTGCCGTCGGAGAGCACCAGCACGCTTCCCCCGTCGAGCCCCCCGTCGAGGGTCTCGGCCAGCGCGGTGGTCCGGCTTTCGAGGAACAGGCCGCCCGGGCCCGGGACGAGCACCCCGCCATCGTCGGTGGCCTCGATCGGGAAGGCGAACTCGCACTCGGTCCCGGTGTAGTCCACGGGGATGATGACGTCGCCGGGCTCGACGTAGCCCTGCTCGACCAGGATCCGG
>DASROG010000494.1:0-6113 GCA_035646995.1 Myxococcaceae bacterium | reverse complement strand
TCGACAAGCGGCGCACCCAGGCCAACGTTTCCGAGGTGATGAACCTCATCGGAGACGTCCACGGCAAGGACGCGGTGCTCATCGACGACATGGTGGACACCGGCGGCACGCTCACCCAGGCGGCACAGGCCCTGAAGTCGGAGGGCGCCCGCCGCGTGGCCGCCTACGCGGTGCATCCGATCCTCTCCGGCCCGGCGGTCAAGCGCATCCAGGAGTCGGTGCTGGAGGAAGCAGTGTTCACCGACACCGTGCCGCTCGGCCCCGCCGCCGCGGCCTGCACCAAGATCCGTCAGCTCAGCACTGCCCGCCTATTCGCCGACGCGATCCAGCGCATCTACTCGGGCGACTCGCTGAGCTCGCTCTTCGTGTAGCCGGCGTCGCACCGCCGCCTCCTCTCTCGCGCATGCTCCCACCTCGGGAGGCGGGGCAGCGGACGGTCGTTGGCGGAGGCGGCAACGTTCCGTCATACTCGGACGCCGCTGGATCCCGGGTCGGTCCTGGGGGAGCGCGGGCTCGGGGTGCGAGCGCTCCGTCTGTGGACCACAGCGGGCGGTCGCGGAGAGAGGATGCCTGCCCGGAGCCGATCGAAGACGGTGCTGATCGTCGAGGACGATCCGGACATCCGCGAGGTTCTGGAGGAGATGATCGACGCTGGCGGTCACGCGGTGGTGACCGCGACCAACGGCGCCGAGGGGCTCGCCGCGCTGGCGCAGGTGGATCCACCGGCCCTGGTGCTGCTCGACCTCATGATGCCGGTGATGAGCGGCTTCGCCTTCCTGGAAGAGCTGGCCCGAAGGAAGGATCGAACCGGCGACAGGGTGCTGCTGATCAGCGCCAACGAGACGGTGGAGCGCGCCGCGCAGCTGCCGGGAGTGGTGGGCTACGTCAAGAAGCCCTTCGACCTGGACGAAGTGCTGGCGCTGGTCGAGAAGAATCTCGAGTGACCGCCTCCCGCAGTGCGGTGCGAAGCGCCGCCGCGGATGCCGGGCGCGACCCGGGGTCGGTCGCGAGGCAGTCCATGATCGGGCGGACCAGGCCCTTCGGGATCGCCTCGCCCGCCGGGGTCTCCGCCGGCAGTGGCTCCGGCGCTCCGCGCACCCGGCCCGGGCGGCGCCCGGCGAGCATCTCGTAGACCACCACTCCCAGCGCGTAGAGATCGGTCCGGCCGTCCACCGGTGCGCCCGTCGCCTGCTCCGGTGCCATGTAGTGCGGCGTGCCGATCACCGTGGCCGGCGTACGGCTCATCTCCGGGCCCACCCGCAGGAGCTTGGCGATGCCGAAGTCGAGGAGCTTCACCCAGTCGGCGCCGCGTCGGGAGACGACGAAGACGTTGTCCGGCTTCACGTCGCGGTGAACCACTCCGGTGGCGTGGGCGGCCTCGAGCGCCTCGCACACCTGGGCGGCGATCTCCACGGTGCGCGCCACGTCCAGCGCGCGTTCGCGGAAGAGGGCACCCAGCGTCTTCCCTTCCAGCAGCTCCATCACGCACCAGGCGCGCTCGAGCCCCTCCGGTCCGCGCTCCTCGCCCACCTCCAGCACCTCGACGATGTGCGGATGCCGGATCCGGCTCACCGCGCGGGCCTCGCGGAAGAAGCGATCCAGGAGCAGACGCGAGCGGAGGTGCTCGCGCCGGAGCAGCTTCACCGCCACCTGCCGGCCGTCGCGCTCGGCGCGGAAGACCCGCCCCATCGCGCCCTCGCCCAGGAGCCCCAGCACCCGGTACGGCCCCACGGAGGTTGGCACGCTCTCCCGGACGCCGAGGGCCACGCTCGGAGGAGGCCCGGGTACGTGGCGGGTCTCGGCCATCGGATCCGGAGCACAGGCACCGCGCAGCGCACGGGCGAGCGCGCTCACGCTGGGAAAGGGGAGCGCGTCGTCCACCGAGGTGCAGCGTTCGAGGATGGCGCGGATCCCCGCCCACTCCGGGCCGGTTCCGGCCAGCGCCAGAAGCAGCCGGCCCAGGAGCCCCTGGTCGACGCGGCGGCCCGGGTCGCGTCCGCCGGTCCATTCCTGGGTGGTGCCGCCCTGGAAGACGCCGAAGCCCACGCCGGAGAGCCGCGGAGGCTCGCCCACCATCGAATCGACGTCGAGCTGGCCATGCAGGAGCCCGCGGGCGTGCAGCGCGTCCAGCGCCGGCGCGAGATGCTCGGTGATGGAGACCAGCGCGTCGGGCCCGAGCCCCGGGTGCGCCTCGAGCGACAGGGGCAGCTCCGAGTCCTCGCCCACCAGGTACACCCGCCCGTCGGGCAGCTGTCCGGCGTCCTCCACCGGAACGATGCCGGGGTGAGGTGGATAGAGGAGCGCCCGCGCCTCGTCGAGACACCGGGCAATCGCGCGAGCGTCCACCACGTGCACGGGGTGCAGCAGCCGCAGCACGCGCCCCTCGCCCTCCGGACCGCGCACCTGGAACGCGTCCGCCACTCGCCCCCGCCGCAGTCGCCGCTCCACCTGCCAGCGCCCGGCCGTCCACCCCTCCAGCGCGTTCCCGTTCGAGCTCACGTGGAGGAGAACGGTACTACGCTCGCTCGCTGGCTCCGGCGTGGGGCGCTGTGCGGAACTCTCCGGCCTCCTGCGCCCGCCGGCAAATCGCCGAGGCGGGGCGGCCTGCGCACGACGATCACGCATCCGGACCGCGCGCGTCCTGCCGGCTCCGGGAGGTCTCAGGCGTGGCTCACCCGGGCGGGAAGCTCGAACCGCGCCTCCCGACCGGCGAGCCCGACCTCCACCGTGCGACGCCAGTACCGGACGCCCGCCTCGAGCGCGAGGCGGTCCACCCCGGGCAGCCGACCGACGAGCCGCCCGGTCCCGGAGATGAGGGTCCGGAGCGCGGGTGCGGCGAAGCGCCAGGGGGTCCGCGGGTAACCGAGGGCGTCCGCGTGGCGATCGCCGATGAGGTAGCGACCGATGCCGTAGGCCACCGGCAGGAACCGCTCGGCCCGGGCGCGCTCCTCCGCCGAGCGCGCCTCGTGCACGGGAGACTCGAGCAGCGCGGTGGCCAGGGCGGCCGAGTCGGCGTCGGGCAGCTCCTGCGTCGCCTCGAGCAGCTCCCAGAGCACGCGGGCCTCGGGCTCGGTGGCGCAGAGCAGCTCGGGGTCGACCCCCAGCAGCCAGCCGCCGATGCGCCACAGGTGCAGCACGTCCTCGCACTCCCGCTGCTCGATGCGGAAGCCGAGCATCCGCAGGCCCTCCACCAGCACCAGGGAGAAGAGGAGCGTCGTCCCCGCCATGTCCACCTGGTTGATCGGCTCGCCCCAGGCCCCGGCGTTCCAGCGAGGAGAGCGGCGGAGCAGCCGCCGGATCTGCGCGTGCATCAGCCGCACCCGTGCCGCGGCGGCCCATCCGGGTGCGCCGGGCGCGAAGGAGCCCGGCTGGTAGACGAGGCTCACGAAGCGGCTGGTCTCCGACAGGCGCCGGGGCGCGGCCTCGCGGAGCCGCCCGGAGAAGGCGAGGGGCTTGTTCCCCGCCGGGCTGCAGTAGCCGGCGACCAGGGAGCGGAAACCGAGGACGATTCCGCCGAAGAAGCCCGTGCGGAGTAGCACCTCGCCGCCCCGGCGCGCGCGATCGAGGTCGGCCCAGAACGGTAGAACCGAGAGCGTCTGCCGGAAGGCGCGCAGCTCCGCAGGAAGGGATGGGGCGTCGCCGCGCAGGGCATGATCGACCAGCCGCTCGCGCTCCTCGGGAGACCGGTCGGCGAGCGCTTCCACCACCGCCTCGGCCAGCGCATCCCCGGCACCGAGCAGCGCTCCCATCCGCTCCACCCGGGAGCCGAACCGGCGGCGGGCCTCGTCGAGGTGCACGAAACGCGTCGGGAACATGGGCAGCACGGGGGCCCGCAGAGCTAACCGCGCCTCGCCCCCGGCGCTTCACGGGGGGTGAGGAGCTGCCGAGGACTTGACCCTCGGGCCGCAGGTTGGCAAGTAGAGCGCCCTTCGCCGGAACCCGGGGCCCACCAGGGGGTGGGATGCCGGTCCAGGCACCGACGCTGCAAGAGGAACACCACATGGCACTCACCCGGAACACCCTGGCGGCACGCACGCGCGATGGCGCCGGCAAGGGCTCCGCGCGGCGGCTCCGCGCCGAGGGGCTGGTCCCCGCCGTCGTCTACGGACGGCACCTCGAGACTCCGGTCCACATCGCGGTGGATCCGATCGAGGTGAAGAAGGCGATCGCCACCCCGCACAAGTTCAACACCCTGCTCAGCCTCAAGCTCGACGGGCAGCCCGAGCGGCTGGTGCTGCTCAAGGACTACCAGCAGGACCCGGTCAGCCGGGAGATGCTCCACGCCGACTTCATCGACGTGCGCGAGAACGAGCAGATCAAGGTGAACGTCCCCGTGGTCCTCATCGGCAAGCCGGTGGGCGTCACCGAGGGCGGCATCCTGTCGCAGAGCCGGCGGGAGATCGAAGTCTACGCCCTGCCTGCGACCATCCCGGAGAAGATCGAGGCGGACGTCAGCCACCTCAAGATCGCCCAGTCCCTCCACATCAACGAGGTGAAGCTGCCCGAGGGCGTCCGGGTGAAGAGCCACGTGAACTACACGCTCGCGGTGGTCTCGGTGCCGGAGAAGGAGGAGGTCGCTCCGGTGGTGGCGGTGGCCACCCCGGTGGCCGGTGCTCCGGCGGCGGGTGCCCCCGGTGCGGCCCCGGCTGCGGCGGATGCCAAGGCGGCCGAGGGCAAGGGCGCCGCGGCTCCGGCGGCCGCGAAGGAGGGCGGCGGCGCGGCCAAGAAGGACGAGAAGAAGAAGTAACCGCACGTGCACGGGGCCAGGATGGTCGTGGGGCTCGGAAACCCGGGCCGCGAGTACGCCGGGCACCGGCACAATGCGGGCTTCCTGGTGGTGGACCGGCTGGCCGGTGCGGTGGGCATCCCGCTCGGCCAGTCCAGGTTCCAGGGCCGCTTCGGGCAGGGCGACCTCGGGCGGGGCCGCGTGCTGGTCCTGCTGCCCGAGACGTTCATGAACGCCTCGGGCGAGGCGGTGTCCGCGGCGGCGCGGTTCTACAAGCTGCCGCCCGAGGATCTGCTGGTCGTCCACGACGAGCTGGACCTGTCCTTCGGGCGACTGCAGCTCAAGAAGGGCGGGGGGACCGGCGGCCACAACGGGCTCGAGTCCATCGTCGAGCGGCTCGGGACGGCGGACTTCGCCCGCCTCCGGTTCGGCATCGGCAAGCCACAGGGGCGCAACGCCAAGGAGCGGGTGGTGGGACACGTCCTCCACGACTTCTCGGCCGAGGAGCGCGAGCAGCTCCCCGGGCTGGTCGACCGCGCCGTGGAGATGGCGGGAGCCTGGGTCACCCTGGGCCTCCCCGAGGCCATGAACCGGCACAATCGGCGGCCGACTTGACGCCGGGGGGCGGGCCCGATAGTCAGGCCCGCTCGTTCTTTGGTAGCAGCGCGAGGGCGGCGGGCGCGCGGTGTTCCCGTCCCCGGTGGGCGTGCCGGCAACCGGCCGCTGACCGCATCCCCGCTCCGGGCATGGGCCCGGGGCACAACCCGAGGGGAAGGAACACATGGCAGAGCAAAGCTCCGCGCATCACCTGCGCGAGTACGAGACCATCTTCCTGGTGAAGCCCGACCTCACCGACGAGGGCGTGGACCGGGTGAAGGAGCGCGTCCGCGGCATCGTCAACCGCGAGGGCGGGAAGCTGATCCGCTTCACGGTCTGGGGCAAGAAGAAGACCATGTACTCGGTGGCCAAGCAGCCCCGGGCCATCTACGTCCACGCCTCGTACCTCGGCGGGCACACGCTGGTCGCCGAAGTCGAACGGAACCTGCGCAACCTCGACGAGGTCACCCGCTGGCTGAGCGTGAAGGTGGCGGACGACGTCGACCCCGAGTCCCGGCCGGTCCAAGAGGACGTGAAGCTGGCCGGTGACGTGGACGAGGCCCGGGGTCCGGCTCCCGAGCGCGCCGGGCCCGCGCGCGACGTCATCGAGGGCGAGGGCCTGGACGAGGAGGCGCCGGAGGAGGCCTGAGCGGGCCTTCCTGGCGAGAGCAAGACATGACCGGACAATTCGGAAACGGAAACGGACCGCGGAACGACGGCCCGCGCGGCGGTGGCGGCGGTCGCTTCGGCGGTCCGTTTCCGTTTCCGAATTGTCCGGTCATGTCTTGCT